>JACRCT010001043.1 GCA_016218885.1 Deltaproteobacteria bacterium
CCTTCCTCGCGGCGCTCGTGATCTCCTTGAGCACCTGGCCCTTGCCTCGAAGGACCTCGTAGACAGGGGTGAAGCCCTTGTCGACGTCGACGCCCATCTTGGACCTGGGCAGGTCCTTCACGTGGCCCACCGAGGCCTTCACCAGGTACTCGGTGCCCAGGTACTTCTTGAGGGTCTTGGCCTTCGCGGGCGACTCGACGACGATCAGGTACAGATAGTTGGCCATGGCTCAGAGGCCCCTCTTCCCTTCCAGGCCCTGCCCGCGGACTCCTGCCCGCCCGCCAACTTCGTTCCCCCCGTGGTGGAGATACCGCTCAGAACGACTAGGCTCGCACGAAGACCTTCCCCAGACGCTCCTCACAAAGGCCCATGACTTCGAGCCGGACCAGGGCAGTGGCCAGCGCAGCCGCCTGGAGCCCTGTGCGCTTGAGCAGCTCGTCGAACTGGACAGGCTCCGCGCCTAGCGCGTCCCAGACTGGCTTGAGCTCGCCCGGGACCTCGGCGCGCTCGATGGAGACGGCAGCTCTCGGACGGGGGGCCTTGGAGCGGGCGACCGGCCTGCGGGAACGGTCTTCGACATCCGGCACGGCGCTGGGCCACTTCTCACCCTTGAGCCCCATCGCTTGGGCCACCGGCGCCAGGCCGGTGCAGGCCCGCGCTTGGGCATTCTCGAGCAGGCTGTTGACCCCCGAGGCCAAAGGGCAGGTCACGTCGCCGGGGATCGCGAAGGCCGGGCGGCCGAGCTCGACGGCCGCCAAGGCGGTTCCCAAGGCTCCCGACTTGACCCCGGCGCGCGCCACGATCACCGCCTCGGAGAGCGCGGCGATGACGCGATTGCGCACCCTGAAGTTCTGCTTGACCGCGGGTGTTCCGGGCGGGAAGTGGCTGACCACCGCCCCGCCCTTGGCCACGATCTCCCGGAACAGGAATTGATGCTCGCCAGGGTAGGCGAGGTCCACCCCGGTGCCGAGCACCGCGATGGTCGGCCCGCCCATCCCCAGACAGGCTCTATGCGCCGCAGCGTCCACGCCCAGCGCTCCGCCAGAGACCACGCACACGCCCCGCGCCGCGAACGAGCCGGCGAAGAATGCGGCGAGCTCCTCTCCGTAGCTGTCGGTCTCGCGCGAACCGACGATCGCCACCCTGTGCGCCAGGGGATCGATCGTTCCACGCACGTAGATCACCGGAGGAAAGCCGGCATCGGTGAGCTGCCGTGGCCAGAGGGAGCGGCCGGGGAAGACCACCTTCGCCCCGACCTGTGCCGCTCGCTCGAGGTTCCGGTCGGCCAGCGTGCCGATATCCCGGGTCTGGACCAGGCGCGCCTGCGTCGTCTCGTTGGCAATCACGCCGGCCACGCGCGCCATCGGCTCGCGCAACGCCGCGGCGAGCGAGCCGAACTCCTCGACGATCTTGAGCAGCGTCTTGGGGCCGATGCCCTCGACGCTGAAGAAGGCCAGCGTCGCCCGCTCCTCGGCGGTGACGAGCCCATCCTCCTGCGACTCGGACACGCGCTCAGCCGCTGCAACGACACTTCGGCCCCGACGCTCGGGGGTCTTGCGGCGGGGTTTCCTGGCGGGTCGGGTGGGCATCGAACCTCAAAGGCGGCAAGGGCCGGGCTGTATAGGCGTCCCGTCGCGCGATCGTCAAGCCGTGCCCTTTTCACTGGCGTCAGGGGCCGCGCGACGATTCTTGTACCGCACCCCTCCGACAAGGGTCGGGCCCCACCCCTTCATCTCCCCTTCACCCTCCAACCGAGGCTTCGATGCCGGAAAACCGAAGCGGGCGCCCGGAACCGGCCGGGAACCCGCTTCGCAGCCTCGGAGGCCGTAAGTCTTTCAGGAAGACCCTATCAGCCCGTTCCTCCGTTCGACGCTCCCGCGTCCGGCACCGGCACGTGCGCCGGTCTGAGCGAACGGTCCCAGCTGGCCCTGAGCGCCTTCGCGGTCGCCAGCGCCAGCAATACCAGGGACCCTCCCGGAATCAGGACCATCAGCACCAAGAAGACGATCTTCCAGGAAGTCATCGCTGCTCTCCACCGCCACCCAGCCTGCGAGAGTTGTTTGCAGATGCCGTGCCGGCCGCTTCAGCTGACCGCGCGCCCCAGATTTCAATCACTTGAGTGCCCTCTGTCCCCGTCGTCCTGGGGTTCGGCCTCGGAACTGGGGCACGGCTGCCACAGGGGCCACGAGGAACCAGACACCCTCGAAGGAGAACTCGCGTTCACAATCGCTTCGATGCCCGAGCCCTTCCCGCGCTTCGAGGCGTCATCGCGTCGATGGGAGCCCACCGCCCAACCGGACGCGCATGGGGCGCCGAAACCAGGAGCTTGGAGCCAGCACGGGCGCGGCGATCCCGTTAGCGAGCGCAGCTGACTGCCGCCGTCCGCGAGGCGCGGGCACGGCGAGTGCGAGCTCGTGCGGCGGCCGGGCCTTTCTCCGGCGTCACTGTGCGTTGGGAGCGGCCGGAGGTGGCGCGGGCGCGAGCTTGCGCTGTGCCCGCTCGTGCAGCAGCTCGAAGCCGGCGATGAGGATTCCGGCGACGGGGACGGCGAAGAGCGCGCCGACGAACCCGAAGGTGAGCTCACCCGCCAGCAGAGCGAAGGCGACGAGCACCGGGTGGATATGGGCGTGTGCGCCCATGATCTTCGGGTTGAGCACGTAGGCCTCCAGCGCGTGGATCCCGACGATCCACAGCAGGGCCCCCAGGCCGGTCTTGAGGCCCTGTGTCAGGCCGATGAGCACGATGGGCACGCTGGAGATGATGGTCCCGAAGATGGGGATGGCCGAGAGCACCGTGGCCAGAGTGGAGAGGACGAAGACGAAGGGAACGCGCAGGAGGATGAGCCCCACCGCCGTGAGCGTGCCGTTGACCAGGCAGATCAGCGCCTGGCCTCGCACCACGCCGCTGAGCTTCTCGTCCATCGCCGTGAGCAGCTCGCCGAAATCGTCGCGGCGCTGGGGCGGCACCAAGCTGCGCGCATACCGCCCGATGCGCTGCCAGTCGACGAGCATGAAGGCGGCGACCATGAGGATGAAGAAGAAGCGGAACACGAACTCCAACACCCCGCCCACCAGCTTCTGCATCCAGCCGACGGCGTCGAAGAAGTGGGTCTTCATCGCCTTGGAGAGCCCGTCGAGCCCCTGGCGGATCGAGTGCTCGAGGTCGAAGGAGAGACCGTAGCGGCCGCTCTCCTCGCCTGGGGCCGACAGCTCGAGCGGAATGCCGCGGGAGTAGAGCCAGCCCTCGATGGTCGAGGAGTACTCGTTGATGCGCTCGGGGGTGAGGCCGTTGAAGAAGTCCCGGCCCTTGCGAGTGAGCGTCGCCAGCTCGCCCCAGAGCTGCGGGACCGCCAGGCGTCCAAACAGGTAGAGCCCTCCGAAGAAGACCAGGTACAGGGCGATCACCGCCACCCACCGCGGCAGGGCGCGGCCGCGAATGCGCCAGCGGCACAGCCGACTGACCAGCGGCTCGAGGAGGTAGGCGACGACGAAGGCGATGGCGAAGGGCAGCAGCACGTGGCGAAATGCCACCAGAGCCGCGGCCATGAGCACCCACAGCGCGGCGAACATCAGCTTCCCCTTGAGTCCTGCGGGCACCCGTGCACCTCCGCCAGAGATGGCCGGATTACATAGCCGATCCGCACGCCCTGCGCGCGCCTCACATGGAGGCGTGCGGCTGTTTGACCGTCCCTTTCTCCCTCTGGTAGAAGCAGGTGCTTCTCATCCTCGAACACAGTCCGGAGTCCGCCACGATGCTTCGGCGCACGGCCCTCATCGCCCCTCTCGCCACCGCCCTCCTTGCCCTCACGGCGGCGTGCGACGAAACGAACTCGCCCACCAGGTCCGACGCCGGAGGGCTCAAGGAGCCGGGCCGCAGCTGCAACGTCGACGACGAGTGCGGCGGCTTGCGCTGCGACCAGGTGCGCAAGCAGTGCGTCTGCAGCTCCGACGAAGAATGCGCCGAGCTGCACCCCGCCGGCGATTTCATCTTCTGCAACAACTTCACCGGCAGATGCGTGGAGCAGGTGGCGGGCTGCAAGGCCGTCTACGAGTGCCGCGCGGGCGCCTACTGCGATGAGCAGGTCCGCGCCTGCAGGACCCGCAAGGGCTTCTGCGAGTCGTGCAGCGGCGATCGCGAGTGCGGCGGCGACGCCGATGACTGCCTGCTGGACGACCATCTCCAGGCCCTTTTCTGCGGCAAGTTCTGCACGACCGACAGCGACTGCGCCGAGGGCGCGGCCTGCACCGACGTCGCGGGCAAGAAGCAGTGCTGGCCCAAGGCCGGCAAGAACTGCAAGATCTTCATGGGCTGCATCCCCGACTCCAAGAAGAGCTGCCACTCCACCGCCGATTGCGCCGACGTGCCCGACCAGGTCTGCGACCCCGGCAGCGGCGTGTGCGTGGGACGCCTGCAGATCTGCCCGTTCGGCCAGATCTGCGACAGCAGGAGCAAGGTCTGCGTGGACGCGTGCGGGTCCGACGCCGACTGCGTCGCCATCAACAGCAATTGGCGCTGCGTGAACCGCGCCTGCGAACCCATCGGCGAATGCGCGGCGACCCCCGCTACGTCCACCAAGCCCGCCGATCCCTCCGGCGACCAGGGCTGCTCAACCGACAAGGTCTGCTCCTTCAACCCGGGAATGACAGTGGGCATCTGCGTGCCGTTCTGCCGCTTGGATGAGGAGTGCGCCCAGGGCAGCGTGTGCCTGCCCACCTCGGACGGCCGGCGCAAGTGCCAGCCCGGTTGCCGCGTCCCCGCCGACTGCCCGCTCGACCGGACTTGCGTGGGAGCCTCCCTCGCCACGGTGGGCACCTGCCAGGGCTCCACTGGCACCACCTGCCAGGCCGATACTGTCTGCCCGGTGTGCGCCACCTGCGACCTGACCACCAACGCCTGCACGCGGCGCAGCATGCGCACCGAGGGCTTCTGCCGCACCTGCGCCGCGGACGGCGACTGCGGCACCGGACACTGCCTGCAGTTCAAGAACGGCGTCCGGCGCTGCGGCGTGCCCTGCCCTCCCACGGGCTGCCCCAACGGCTTCACCTGCAACGAGATCTGCGTCGGCGGAGTCTACGAGGGCTACCAGTGCACGGGCTCGACCTTCGCCGAGTGCATCCCCGTCGACCAGTCATGCACCAATCTTGCTGGCAGCGAGAAGTGCGCCGAGTGACGTGACGCCGGCCGTGGCCCCCCGCGGTTCTCACGTCCACCTGCTTGATGGAGTCACCGCGATGAGGTCCTTTCTTCTGGGGGCGCTTCTGGCCTCCGCGATGGCGTGCAGCGAGCCCACCCCCGCTCCGTCGCGTGAAGCATGCGCCCGGGCCAAGAGCTGCTGCGCCATCACCCAGCAGTGCGATGCGATCGCGCAGGTGGGCGCGACCTGGGAGGACAGCTGCACCTCCGACCAGGACGCCACCCTGGCCAAGCTCCGCGAGCAGAAGAAGCCCGAGTGTGACGCCATCGCCTCGGCACACACCGCCCTGCTCACCTGCCTGGGAGCAGCGGCGTGTTCGGACGTGGTCGACGGCCTCGGTCACGTACCCTCCTGCGACCCCCAAGCCACTGAGTGGTGCATGGCGCTCAAGGCCTCGGACGCTTCCTGCGGGCAGAACTGGAGCACGATCTCCTGTAATGACTTCGTGGCCCACCTGAGCCTGAAGGCCCCCGAGGTGCCCAAGGAGACCCTGTGCACGGACCTCGTCGACAATGACGGCGACGGCACCCTCGACTGCGACGACCCGGACTGCGCCCCGGAAACCGTGTGCGCGGTGCCCGAGCCCACGCCCTGCACCGCCCAGCGGGAGTGCGGCAGCATCGTCAACGAGCTGGTCACCAAGTGCTGTCTCGAGGGCAAGTGCGTGGCGCCGGGGCGGGCCACGCACTGGGGCGAGCCCGTCCTCGCGGGCATCAACCTCGACCTGGCCTTCAACTCCACCCTCACTGGCAGCCAGAAGCCGAAATCGCTGGTCGTCCGCTTCCTGTACCCGAAGAAGATCGACGGCAGCCCCCTGACCTGCGCCGAGGTGATCGGCAAGGTCTCGGACAACACCAAAAACTGCGAGGACCAGAGCACTCGCAGCCGCATCGACACCAACCCGAGCCTGAACCAGGTCTACCGCGCCCTCTTCCCTCTCGACTTCGCCGGCTGCGGCGGCACCTCCTGCCAGTTCAGCATGCCCGCCATCTTCGTGCCCGCTGCGGACACTGTGAGCTACATCCTGTACGGCGAGGCCTGGTACGGGCCCCGCGACTCGACCGACCCGAACAACCCCACCGGCCAGTGCGCGGCCTACTTCTGCGCGGAGAGCCAGAAGGTCACCGTCAACGACGCCCACTACGGGCTGACCTTCTCGGCCCAGCAGCAGTAGAGCCTCAAACGTTGACGCTCCTTTCCTGCCTGGGCTAGAGTACCCGGAACCGATTTCTTCTAGGTTTACGGTGGGTTGGCGCGGGGCGACACGACGTTCGGCGCTCGCCAGTGCTCACCTTCCGGTACGGGAAAGCGGGCGTTTCTGTGGCCGTTCGAAGGCAGCCCATCCCCTTTGGGAAGTACCTCCTGCTCGACCGCGTCAACATCGGCGGCATGGCCGAGGTGTGGCGCGCCAAGACCTTCGGCGAGCAGGGCTTCGAGAAGCTGGTCGCGATCAAGCGCATCCTGCCGAACATCGCCGAAGACGATGAATTCATCACGATGTTCATCGACGAGGCGAAGATCACCGTTCAGCTCACGCACGCCAACATCGCCCAGACCTTCGACCTGGGGAAGATCGGCGACAGCTACTTCATCGCCCTGGAGTACGTGGCCGGCAAGGACCTGCGCGCCATCTTCGACCGCTGCCGCAAGCGCAACGAGACCGCGCCCATCCCCATGGTCTGCTACATGGTCTCGAAGATGTGCGAGGGGCTCGACTATGCCCATCGCAAGCGCAGCTCGACGGGGATGGAGCTGCGCATCATCCACCGCGACGTGTCCCCGCAGAACTGCCTGGTCTCCTTCGAGGGGGAGATCAAGGTCATCGACTTCGGTATCGCCAAGGCCGCCAACCAGGCCACCAAGACCCAAGCCGGAATCCTCAAGGGCAAGTTCGGGTACATGAGCCCGGAGCAGGTCCGGGGCCTGCCGCTGGACCAGCGCTCCGACGTCTTCGCCGCCGGGGTCGTGCTCTACGAGATGCTCACCGGCGAGCGGCTCTTCGTCGGCGACAGCGATTTCTCGGTGCTCGAGCGGGTGCGGCAGGCCGAGATCCTGCCCCCCACCAAGTACAACCACCGCATCCCCGATGGACTGGAGAAGATCGTCCTCAAGGCGCTCGCCAAGGAGCCCGAGGAACGCTTCCAGTGGGCCAGCGACCTCGCCGACGCGCTGCAGCGCTTCCTGATCACCAACGAGAGCATCTTCTCCCGGAAGGACCTGTCGCAGTACAACAAGTCCACGTTTGCCGAGGACGTGGAGAAGGAGAAGACCCG
>JACRCT010001049.1 GCA_016218885.1 Deltaproteobacteria bacterium
AACAGCGGGGTGAGCTTGCGGTAGGCTTCATCGCGCTGCATCCAGTTGTTGGTCGGGCCCACCTCCTCGCGGTTCTGGGTGCAGATGAAGGTGAGCTGCTCGACGCGGGCGACGTCGTTGGGATCGGACCGGTGTAGATAGCAGCCCGGCAGCTTCTCGTGGTTCAGGGGGATGAGCGTGCCGGCGTCTACCGCCTCGCGCGTCAGCCGCGCGCGCTCGTCCTCGGAGCCATCGCACCACACCACGCGGTCGGGCTTGCTTAGCCGTGCCGCCTCCTCCACCCAGGCACTGAGATGCGGATTGGACGTTGGCCGGGGCTGAGCTTCCATGCGCATGCCTCCTCGCTTTGGAGCGCTAATCTCGAGTCGCGCCAAACGATAGGGCCGGAGATCATTCCGGTGCGGCTTGCTGGGGATGTCCGAGCACGGGCGAGGTTGCTCGCCAAGGTGATGGGTCTCGCTTCGGGGCAGAATGCCCCGTCCGCCCAAGCAACGAGGCGCCGGGCGGGACGTGAAGAGGAAGCCCGACGAGCGGAAGGCTCGCTCAGCCGATCACGAGGAGGCGCTGGGGCCGCATGGCCGTGAGGCCGACCTTGCGGCATACGGCTGCGATGGCGTTGTCCTTCTCCTCCACGCGCATCGTCACGTGCTTGATCGAGCTCAGCAGCATCCGGCTGAGCTGACCCAGAACGTTGGTGGCGTGGCCCTTGTGACGATCGTTGGGCACGGTGAAGAGCCCTTCCAGCTCGGCTCCGTGGCGGCTTCTCACCCCGACGTCGATCTTCACGATGAGTCGGCCACCCTCGCTCAGCACGTAGGTGCGACCAGCAGCCACGCGAGCCTCCACACGCCTGGAGAGGACTGCCGACCCGCCGGCTACCGGGTCCTCGCCCGTCGACTCCTTGATGGAGGCGATGGTCATCTGCAGCAAGTCAGGCACGTCGGAGGGAACGGCGCTCCTGAGGCCCGAGCAGACAAACGGGCCGAGATCGTCTGCCGAGGCGGCGAACAGGCGCTGCGGGCGTGACCAGCGGGCCGGCCCACAGCCAGCAGCACGAGCGAGCGCGTCCACTGCCGATCGCTCCCCGAGGACGCTGCGGATGCGCACTTGGCCCACGAGGTAGCGCCCGAGCTCAGCCGCTGCCCCAGGGTCGAAGACACAGGGCATGGTGATGCCACCCCGACCGCCTAGCACGACCGCTCCGATGACCCGACCCTCGTCCAGCAGCGCAAAGGCCCCGACAGGGGCATCGACGCCAACGGCTAGGCCATGCTCCTCCAACGCACCCAGAGCGTAGAGGTTCTGGACCGGATCCTTCGCCAGAAAGGCTCGAAGTTCCTCGATCCTTTCGGGAGCTAGCTCGATGACCTGCACGGGGGGACGGTATCGCGCCTCGCCGAGGGCTCGCAAGCTTTCAACCCATTGCACGGTCGTTGAAGCGATGAGCCGAAGCGGCGCCGGGAGCCTGCCCAGGGAGCGCTGCATCCCCAAGCAATCCCGGGGCTTGGAGCGGACGGGCCGCCGCATTTCCACATCGCTGCCGACTTGGCGGGGGGGCTCGAGCTACATCTGTCTCACCGAGAGGAAGGTCGGCGTATATTCCACGCAGTGGGCGCCGGAATCGCCGGAGCGCTCGACCGTTGGACTCACGGGGAGAGCGCTCGACGCCCTCCCCTTCACAAGCAGAGCCGATCGCGTGCTCGAGCAACGACCCATTCCGGCCGCCGCCCCTCGAGGAGCTCTCCCTTCCCCTGAAGCGAGCCGGTGGGGGGGAGAAGCTCAGGCCGTATCAGCGGTGGTCTCTCTACTCGACAGGGCCCGACACCGCCGGCTGAGGATTCTCACCTTGGCGGCGGCGCTCTCCTGCAGCGCTGCACTGGTGGGGCTCACGCCGGTGATCTTCGCCTTGTCTGCCTCGGGCAGCCCTCTAGCGCGACCGCTGGGCCTGACCACTCTGGCCTTGGCGCTGGGCGCCTTCCTCTGGCTCGGCATTGTGCGCGCACGGCGCGAGGTGAGCGATCTGGGCGCGACGGCCCGCCTGCTGGCCCAGCGCGTCGAGTCTCCCGAGCTGCGCCGAGGCCTATTGCCAGCCTACGAGCTGAGCCGCGAGCTCTCGCGCAGCGGCCCAGTCGATTTCTCTCGGGCGCTCGCGTGCGCACACATCGAGTCGATTGCCACGGCCGCCCGGCAGACCAACCTCGACGCTGCGCTACCCGATCGTCCGGTGCGGACGGGGGCCCAACTCCTGCTGGTCGCCGCGGCGATCCTCGTGTGCGCGGTCGCGCTCTTTCGCGGCCCCATGACGCTCGGCGCCCGGATGCTCTGGGCCGGCGTCGAAGGCGCGGGACCCAAGGCCGCCTCGCTGGCCGAGCCCATCACAGGAGAGATCGAGCTCACCTTCCTCTACCCGGCCTACACTCGGCTTCCGGCACGGACCGTCCCCAACACCAATGGCGAAATCTCTGCGCCCAAGGGCACCCAGGTCCGCCTGAAGACTCGGGCGGATAGAGAGCTCGCGCAGGCCGTGGTGGTCTGTGGCCAGAATGCGCTCCCGCTGCAGGTGCAGGGCCGCGCCCTGTCCGGGTCGCTCCTGGTGGACGTTCCCGGCAGCTACCGGTTCCGCTTCCTCGACGCGCGCGGCCGTACCCTGGTCGAGGGCCCACCCATCCCCATCGCGGTGGAGGAGGACCAGCGCCCCAAGGCGAACATCGTGGTGCCGATGGGCGACGTGGAGGTGGATCCCAAGAGCCGCGTGACCATCCGCTACGAGGCCGACGACGACTTCGGGCTTTCGGAGGTGGCGCTGCTCTTCAAGCTTCCCGGGGCCACCAAGCCTGAGCGCCTCGTGCTACAGCGCGCCAGCGCCACGCCACGAAGATCCTCGGGCGAGCACGTCTGGGATCTGGTCGCTCCGGGGCTGATGCCTGGCGATACGGTCGCCTACTACCTGGAGGCCACTGACAACGACGAGGTCTCAGGAAAGAAGACGGGCGTCTCCCGAACCCAGTACCTGAAGATCTTCAGCCAGGCAGAGCATCATCGGAAGCTGGTGAGGCAGATCGCGCAGGCCTGGGAGAAGCTGGTCACGCACCTGGCAGATCGTCTCGAAGCCCCCGATCGCAAGGCCGAGGGGCGCACCATCGAGAAGATCCTCTCGCAGGCCGCCGTGGACACCCGGGGGCTGGATCTCGGGCGGGAGCTCAGCGAGCTGGCCCGGACGCTGCGCAAGGACAGGTCGCCCGAGCCGCTGTGGCGCGCGCTCGGGCACATCGGAGCCGGGATGACGGAGAAGGCGGCTGCCAGCTCCGATGCGCGTGCCACAGCTGCCCAATGGTTGCGCCGCGGCGCGGGGCTGGACTCGGACCCGGTGCGCCGCCTGAGCCGCGCCGTCGAGGCGGAGATCGACGAGGTGGAGAAGGACGTCCTCTACCTCGAGGCCCTGGTCGATCAGCAGCGGCTGGAAGACCTTGCCGTGCTCTCCCGGGAGCTCTCCGCCAAGCGGCGAGACCTCAGCGACCTGCTCGAGAAGTACCGCACCGCACCCGACGACGAGACGCGCCAGAAGCTCTTCAACGAGATGGCGCGGCTCAAGGCGCGCATGGCCGAGCTCATGCAGCGGATGGCCGAGCTCTCCAAGGGCATCAATGACGAGCACATCAACGAGGAGGCCCTGCGCGAGCTGGACGACGCCGCCGCTTCGCTGGACGCCTTCGACACGATCCAGGAGCTCCTCCATCAGGGAAAGGTGGAGGAGGCGATGAAGGAGCTGGAGAAGATCGGCCAGTCGCTGGACGAGCTGGAGAAGAAGCTGCAGAAGGCGGCGCGCGGGGAAGAGGACGGCTCGTTCTCCGGGCTCGGCCGTCAGCTCAGCGACTTCGCGCGAGACATCGACCAGCTCGAGCAAGATCAGCAGCAGGTGCTGGAGCAGACCCAGAAGCTGCGCGAGCGCACCAAGCAGGCGCTCCAGGAGCGGGTCCAGCGCAAGGGCGCGGACTTCGTGCAGCGACTGCGCAAGAAGGCCGACGAGGCGCGCAAGCGGCTCGAGGCGGTCGCCAACCCGCGCAGCTTCTGGCGCGAAGACGACCTGAAGCGCGCCCAGGAGGCGATCGAGGACTTGGACAAGGCGCTGGCGGTGAAGGACTTCGATCAGGCCGCGGAGTCGGTCGCCAAGGGCCTGCTCCACGCCGACCAGCTCGCCCAGGAGATGGAGCGGGCGGCGCAGGAGTCCCGCCGCTTTCCCGCTGAGCTCAAGGACACTGCGGCCGAGGCCCAGAAGAATGCGCGCAACGCGCGCGGCGCCGTTCCGCCGCTGGAGCAGATCCGCGACGAGCTACAGAGCCTCATCCCACCTCCCTCTGCGGCGATGAGCGCGCAGGACCGCCAGAGAATGAAGGAGCTCGCGCAGCGACAGGGACAGCTGCAGCGGCAGGCCGGCCAGCTGCGCCAGAGGATGGAGGAGCTCAACCAGCAGGGACCTCTCTTTCCCGGGTCAGCTCAGCAGATGATGCAGGGCGTCGGCAACCGAATGGGCCAGGCGCAGGGGCAGATGCAGGCCAACAATCCCACCGGCGCCTCGGCCCAGGAGCGCGCTGCGCTCGACCAGCTCGGCGAGCTCAAGCAGGGGTTGCAGCGTGAACGAGGCGGCGCAAGCGGAGAGGGAGGGAGCGTGCCCTGGCCGTGGATGGGCAAGGGCAGCCCTGCCGTGCCCGGAGACGAGGCGGGCGATGACGGAGGATTGGACGGCTCTTCCTCGCAGGAAAAAGTGGAGATCCCCGACGCCGACAAGTACCAGGTGCCCGAGGAGTACCGGAAGGACATCCTCGATGCCATGAAGCAGGGCGCGCCCGAGAAGTACAAGGACCAGGTCAAGCGCTACTACGAGGAGATCGTCAAATGAGGTCCCTCCGCCACGTCGGCGCCGGCCTTGGCCTGCTCGGGGCGCTCCTGCTTTTGGCTGTCCCCGGCTCTTCGGTGGCCGACGAGGCGCTCGTCGCGGG
>JACRCT010001050.1 GCA_016218885.1 Deltaproteobacteria bacterium
CTGCTCGAATACTCCCTCTCTCGGTTCAGGATGAGAGCCATTCTCCCTTGGTCCAAGAGCGCCGCGCAGATCGTGGAACGCCGCGTCATTGAAGGCACACGCAGCGGGGGAATGAGCAGTCTTCGTCAACGCCGGGCGCCTTCACCGTAATCACCGGAGACCCATGACCAACAATGGGGAGTGGCGCATTCCGCCTCTGATTCATACAGCAGCGATCGCATCAAGCTCGATCCCATGGTCCCATCGTTTCCTCGACTTCGAGGAATTCAGAGCAAGGAGCCTCGCGCCCAAGTCGATACCGATCGCTCCAAGGGGACCGGTCGGAACTCTGGCGCGGCAGCCAGCATCGTCGTGGTCCCGCCGCTGCTGCTGCTCGGCGGGCTCTTCGCGCTCGCACGTGGGGCCCGGGTCTTTGATCGCGCTCGCCGGACCGCAACCCGCAGCGTCCGCTGGCTGGCCTGGGCTGCTTCGGAGGAGGTCACGCTGCCCGAGCGAGTCGTCGTCGAGTTGACCACGCACTGCAGCATGGGCGGGTCCGAGTCCTCCGGCTATCGGGAATGGGCTGTGGAGGTGCGCAACCAGCCAGGGCTCCGCTTCGTGACCTTCGCCGGCCACTCGCGGGCTCGGGCTTTCGCAGAGCTGCTCGCCGGATTCCTCGCCTCCGATCTCGAGGATGCCGTGCCCGAGGAGCACCGGAGGGAGAGAGCGCGCTGAAGCGTGCCTCCGCTTTGGCCAGGGTCGATCACGTGGCGGCCCTGCCAGCTCTCTGGAAAACGAAGGGGCGATGCTCTATTCCTGATCGCCCTTCAGCTTCCTGCCTCCCAGGGATGCTGGAGCGACCAGCCGCGCGCCGATAGTCAATGGGTCCGTGCGAGCCGTGGGTCTTGCTGGGCTTCTCGACGATCGTCTCGCGCGCATGGGCGGTGAGACCGAGAACGGTTACTTGCAGTGATCTGCTGAGGCCTTGTAGCTTCGCCTCGGCAAGGTGCCATGAAGAGGAGGGAAAACCCATGCGACTGCGCACGTGCTCTCTAGCTCTTGCGTTCATTCTTATTCCCGGCACGGCTGCATTCTCACAGGTGGATGTCTCGATACCAGTCGAGATCGAGAGCTTCCCGCATGAGGCCTCGGAACAGCGCATGCCGCAATGGTGTTGGGCCGCCTCGCTAGCAAGCGTCTTTGCGTTTTATGGGGTTGAACGCACCCAGGAACAGATTGTCGCTGCAACCTATGGACGACTTGAAAACCTCCCCGCCTTCGACCCTCGTCAGCTATTCGATAAAATCAACAGCATGAGCTTCAGACATGATGGCGGGTTAGATGTGACCGTCGGCGGCTTTGGCGTCGGGGCGCCACAGCCGGCCTTTCTGCTCTCTGAGATTCGCAGCGGTCATCCCGTCATTGCTTGGTATTCCAATGGTCCTGGCATGGGCGGACACGCAGTTGTCATATTTGGGGTCCGCTATTCCCAGACTCCGACCGGTCCTCTCGTCAGCTTTATCAAGTACTTTGATCCGTGGCCTGGAAATGGGACCCGTGTGGTTCAGGCGGCCCAACTCGCTCAAGCGATGAGCTGCTACTTCGTTGTCCGCTCAAGTACGACAACCGGGAAAGTCCCAAGTGCTGGAGGAAGTATGCCGGGTGACAGTTGCGAGTATTCCAATGATGAAACGTGCGACGAGCCAGGTCTCTGCTCGCCCGGGACGGATACGACCGACTGCCGAGGAGTGCGAAGCAGGGCTGACCGAAATCCTCTTCCGGTCAGGCGTCCCTGCCGCAGATGGACGACTCGTGAGCCGACCATCGTAATGGTTAGAGAGAATCAACCGGTACAGGGCCCCTGCTCGCATTGTCGGGAGACACCGTACGGGCCACGGTGTAGAGATCCTTTTGATTGGTACCCAAACTGGGTCGACGTACCTCGCGAGACCTTTGTAAACGTCCCTCACGAGGAAGGCGACTGCGACTGATTGCCTTGGGGACCAAGTCGGCCGCCACGCGAAGGGGGCAGGCGCTGGCACAAGTGGAGTCCGAGTCACCGCGAGGCATTAGGCTCCACCCCCTCGTTCGTTGCGGGGTCGCACGAGGACCCACACGAGGACCAGGTCCACTTCGGGAACGCCTGCGAACCGATCAGACTGGCGAGCCCCTCAGCCATCACTGAGCCTCGAGATTACTAGCGTGAATCGAATCAGCAGCCCCGATGGATATCCGCCCGAAGCGTCCTCCAGGAGCCGGAGACATGGCCCGCGCCTGGTTCAGAATGTGGGCATGTCGGGAGGAGGCGCAGCAGGGGCTGGCGGCTTCGCGACCCCGGTCGGCAACACGCTAAGACCGCGCCTTTGCCGGAGGGGTAGATCTCTATTCACGTCACCGCCGGGAGAACGCTACGTGCCGACTCTCTGAAAGTGACTCGGCTCGCCGGCTTCCCTGCTTTTCGCCGAGTTCTCGGCACCGACCGATGGATGCTTTGACTTCCGCCGCCGCGCCGGCTGTAGTCCCGCGGACATGAGCGAGGAGATCAGAATCGCAACGACGCCCCCTCGGGCCCGCCAGTGCTGAGCAGCACTCGCCAGCGCGTGCTCGCGTTCACGCTCGCCCTCGCCTTGGCCGCCGCAGGGACGCTGCTCGCGCTGCGCTCCCGGACGCGGCGCGCCGAACCCCCCGCTCCTGCGCGCGGGCGCTTCACCCTGGTGGACGCGAGCGCCGGGCTGCCGCGCGCCGGCCAGTGGCGCCAGGGCTTCGCGCTCGCCGATTTGAATGGGGACGGCCGCCTGGATCTGGTCCACGGGCCACCGCGCAAGGGCGGCGGCGGCCCACGCGTGTTCCTCGGCGGCGCCGACGGCTGGCGCCCCTGGGAGGCCGCGAAGTTCCCGCCTGCCCCCTACGACTACGGCGACGTCGCGGCCGCCGACTTCAACGGCGACGGCACGCCGGACCTCGCCCTGGGCATCCACCTGCGCGGCCTGCTCGTGCTCATCGGCGACGGGCGCGGAGGGTTCACGCCGTGGTCCACGGGTCTCGCTCTGGATGAGGGCGCCTTCTCCTCCCGCGCCCTCGCCGTGGCCGACTGGGACCGGGACGGGCGGCCCGACCTTCTGGCACTGAGCGACGGGCCGCGCCCGTTTGCCCGCTCTGCCGACAAGGCGCTGCTCGGCCTGCGTATCTTTTCCAACCAGGGCGGC
>JACRCT010001051.1 GCA_016218885.1 Deltaproteobacteria bacterium
CTCGGGCTCGCCCTGCTCGCGGCCGCGCTCTTCGTCAACTCGCCGCAGGAGAGGCCGGCGATGGGGTTGTGGCGCCTGCCGCTGGACCATCTGGGCTCGCTGCTCTACGAGAACTTCAGCACCTTCCTCAACCTCTCCTTCGCCCACTTCTGTCTGATGGACGTCCTGGTGATGCTGGCGGCGCTGATGCTCCTGCAGCGTCGGTGGAGCCGCTTCCCCCATGGCTCGTCCGGGGCCGGCTGCCTGAGACACGCCTTGCTCTGGTCGATGGCGGGGCTCGGGCTCATCGAGGTCTGGGGGCTCCTGCGCGGGGGGGACTTCCGCCAATCGCTCTGGCAGGCGCGGCAGCTCCTCTACGTGCCGATCATGGCGCTCGTGTTCCTGTCGACCTGGCGCACCGCGCACGATCGGCGCGTCGTCGGCGCCATCGTGCTCGCCGCAGCGATCTACAAGGCGCTGATGGGCATCTACTTCGGCTGGGTGCTCAGCCCGGCAAGGGGCTGGAGTCCCGCCTACGTGACCACGCACTCGGACACCATCCTCTTCGCGAGCGCGGTGATCGTGGTGCTGGTGGCATTCTACGAGCTGCCCTCGGCGCGCCACGGGCTGCTCGCGGCGGCGAGCCTGCCGCTGCTCGCGGTGGTGATCGTCCTCAACAACCGCCGCCTTGCTCACGCGGCGATCCTCGCGTCGATCGCCACGACCTGGGTCGTGGTCCCCTGGTCCCGCCTCAAGCGGGGCGTCACTCGCGCCGCACTCCTCGCGGCGCCGCTGCTGGTGCTCTACGTCGCGGTCGGCTGGAGCTCGAGCGCCGCGGTGTTCGCTCCGCTCTCGGCCTTGCGCTCCATCTCCGGCTCCGAGGACCGCTCGGTGGTTCTGCGCGACATCGAGGACTACAACCTCGTGTACTCGATGCGCACCCACCCGTTGCTCGGCTCGGGGCTGGGCCACGAGTACTCCGAGCTGATTCTGGCCACCGACGTGGCCCAGGTCTTCCCGCAGTACAAGTTCATTCCGCATAACAGCCTGCTCGGTCTCTGGGCTTTTGGCGGGCTCATCGGGTTCACGGCGATCTGGCTGCCTATCGGGATAGCGGTCTTCCTCGCCGTGCGCAGCCACCCGCGGGCCAGGAGCGCCAGCGATCGCGCTGCGGCGCTGGCGGTCATCGGCGTGGTGATCGCCTATGCCGCGCAGGCCTGGGGTGACATGGGGCTGCAGTCCTGGGAGTGCACCTTCCTCGTGGCAGCGGCCCTCGCGGTAGCCGGAGGCCTGGCGGTCGAGGTGGGGGCCTGGCCGGCCGCCGGTGCGGGAAGAGGCGACGACGGCAAGGTGAAGCTCGAAGAGGAGACCAGCCATGGCTGAGGACGCAACCACCGCGGACGAGATACCGGTCGTCGTGCCAGTCGGGGGGCTCCAGCCGGCGCGTCGGGACCGCAATGAGCCGCTGGGGCCGCTCGAGCTCCAGCCGGCGCCGGCGCCCGCCCGCGTACCCGCAGCCGCGTTTCAACGCCTTTGGTACGCCTGCCAGGCACGTCCCTGGCGCTCGCTGGCGCTGGTGGCGCTCCAGAGCGGAGACGCTGGGCTGGCAGTAGCCCGCGGGCTGGAGGAAGTCGCCGCCGCCGCCTCGCGGCCCGTGCTTGTCATCGAGGCGCTGGGCGCCCAGGCCGGTGACCAGGCCGCGCTGCAGGCCCGTGCAAGGCTGAATGGTCAGGGCGAGGAGCGCGTGCTGATCGCGCTCTCCTCGTTCGAGCAGGCGCCGGGCGGGATTCCCCTCGCCCGCGACGCGGACCTGGTCCTCTTCTGCGTGCGGCTGGGCGAGGCTCGCATCGAGGAGATCGAGCGCGCGATCGAGCTGGTGGGCCGCGAGCGAATCGGGGGCTGCGTCGTCGTCCGCGCAGGACGATAGGCCGGACGCCTCCGCTCCGGTCGCCCCTCGCTTGCGAGCCCCCGCATTTCCCGGGCACGGAAGAGTTTGCGACCGCCTTGCGCGGGGCCAGCGTTGCACCAAGGAGCTTGAAGAGGATGACACTGAGGGTGGGGGACATGACCAACGTCGTTCAGCAGCGCCTGAAGCCTCGCGTGCTCGTGGTCGATGACGATCCGCAGGCTCGCGCCTATACGCGGGCGGTGCTGGAGCGGGCGGGGGTGGAGGTGGTGGAGGCGGCCACCGGCAACGAGGCGCTGGCGAAGCTGATGGGGGAGCACTTCGACCTCGTCTGCCTCGACCTCTCGCTCCCCGAGACCTCAGGGTTCGACATCCTCGCGGAGCTCGCCCGCGCGCCCAGGGGGAACCTGCCGATGCTCGTCCTCAGCGCGCGCGGGCTGCCGATCGATCGTGCCCATGCCGAGGAGCTGGGTGCAGCCGGCTACCTCACCAAGCCCTTCGCCCCCGACGCCTTGATCCAGCGGGTGGAGGCGCTGGTGGCCAGAGCCGGAAAGCAGGCGGGCTGAGGGCGGCGGGTTTCGGATGGTCGCGCTCGATCTCGCTCTCGCTCTGGCGGCGGCCCCGGTGCTCGCGGCCTCGGCCTATCTCGCGCTGCTCGCGGTTTTGGCGCGGCGCCCCCCGCTCCCACCGGCCCTGGAGCAGGTGCCGCGGCTGCGCTTCGACCTTTTGGTGCCCGCGCACGACGAGGCAGCGAACATCGCTGCCACGGTGAAAAGCCTGCTCGCGCTCGACTACCCTGCGTCGCTGCGCCGGGTGGTGGTGGTGGCCGACAACTGCCGGGACGAGACTGCGCGGCTGGCCGCCGAGGCTGGAGCCGCGGTCTGGGTGCGTGAGCATCGCCAGCGGGTCGGCAAGGGCCATGCCCTGGCCTTCGCCTTTTCCCGGTGTCTCGCAGAGGGCTGGTCGGACGCGGTGGTGGTGGTCGACGCCGACACGCTGGTCTCGCCCTCTCTGCTGCAGGCCTACTCGGCGCGGCTGGAGCAGGGGGCGCGGGCGCTCCAGGCCGACTATGGGGTGCGCAACCCCGACGACTCGTGGCGCACCCGGCTGGCAGCCATCGCCTTCGCGCTCTTTCACACCGTGCGCTCGCTGGCACGGGAGCGGCTCGGCCTCTCGTGCGGGCTACGCGGCAACGGGATGTGCTTCACGACGGGCCTGCTCCGCGAGGTTCCTTACGCCGCTTTCTCGCTGGTGGAGGACGTGGAGTACGGCCTGCGCCTGGGCGAGGCCGGGCAGCGGGTCTGGTACGCCGACGAGGCGCGCGTGTACGGCGAGATGGTCTCGACCGCTCACGCGTCCGCGTCGCAGCGCC
>JACRCT010000088.1 GCA_016218885.1 Deltaproteobacteria bacterium
CCGAGGGACGGGAGATCGCCACGCTGGGGATGTGGCGCATCGACGGGCCCCTCGAGCGCCAGGGGCCGCAGCTGCTCGTCCCCGGGGCGGGGGCGCAGACCCGCTTGATGGAGGAGGGCAAGGTCCGCATTGGAGAGCTGGAGCTCTCCAGCTACACCCCGTTGGATGCCACCGTGCAGCTCGTGGAGGCCCAGCGCCACTTCGACGCGTCCATGCAGGCGCTTCAGACCTACAAGCGCATGGACGAGCGCGCCACAGAGATCGGTCGATTCCGCTAAACGAGGATTCCCATGCTCCGCTCCCTCTACACCGCCGCCACCGGGATGGATGCCCAGCAGCTCAAGATGGACACCATCGCCAACAACATCGCCAACGCGAACACCACCGGCTTCAAGAAGGCCCGCCCGGAGTTCGAGGACCTGCTCTCCGAGACGGTGCGCGCCGCCGCCGCGCCCGACCCCCAGGGCGGCTCGGAGCCGAGCCCGCTGCAGGTGGGGCTGGGCGTCAGGACCGGCGCCACCACGCGCTCCTTCTCCCAGGGCGACATGCTCAACACCGGCAACCCGCTCGACGTGGCCATCGAGGGGGCGGGCTTCTTCCGGGTGCAGCGCGCCAACGGCGAGACGGCCTATACCCGCGCCGGCAACTTCCGCGTGGACGCCGCGGGCCGGCTGAGCACCCCTCACGGCGAGCTCATCGAGCCCGGGGTCCAGATCCCCCCCGAGGCGCAGGAGGTCACCATCCGCAGCGACGGCACCGTGGTGGCCAAGGTGCCGGGACGGCAGGACCTGCTGGAGGTCGGCGACATCGAGCTGGCCACGTTCCAGAACCCTGCCGGGTTGAGCGCCCTGGGCTCGAACCTGTTCGAGGCCACCGGCGCCAGCGGCGAGGCGATCTCCGCGCGACCCGGCGAGAACGGGCTGGGCACGCTCTCTCAGGGCTTCCTCGAGAACGCCAACGTGAAGGCGGTCGAGGAGATGATCGAGATGATCTCCACGCAGCGCTCCTACGAGCTCAACTCCAAGGTCATCCAGACCGCCGACCAGATGCTCCAGCGGCTGACTTCCCTGAGGTAGCCGGCGATGACGCCCGTCGTCCTGACGCTGGCCGCCGTCCTCGCGGGTGGCCTGCCGGTCGTTGCCGCCCCCGGCTTCTCCCTGCCCGACGCCTTGCGCGCCGCGCTGGCCGATCCTTCCGCGAAGCTCACGGTGGAGGACGTGCGCGGCTCCGTCTGGCCGTCGGGCTGCCGAGCGGTGTCGGCGCAGGCCGAGCGTCCCATCGCCGCCTCGGGCAGGTACGCGGTGCGGCTCGCCGGCGCGAATGCCGAGGGGGCGCCTTGCCAGGGCTGGGCGTGGGCTTCCGTCAAGGTGCTGGCGAGCGTCAGGGTCGCGGCGCGGGAGCTCCGCCCCGGAGAGCCCCTCGCGGGAGCCACCCTGCTGGCGGAGCGCGAGCTCGTCGCCGGGCGCTCCCCGGTCCTGGAGATCCCCGAGGGCTCGGTCGCGACCCGCCTGCTTCGCGCTGGCCAGATCATCGAGCAGCACCACCTGCGCGCCGCCGGCACCTCCCCTGGTGAGCCGGTGGTCGTCCTGGCGCGCTCGGGGACGGTATCGATCGTGCAGCCTGGACGCATGGTGCCTTGCGTGCGCGGGAGGGCCTGCGCAGTGCTCCCCTCAGGGCGCCGCGTCGTCGGTCAGCTCGAGGGCGGAAGGCTCGTGGTGGAGGCCCCATGAGGACGATCGGGTTCTGCGCAGTTCTGGCACTTTTGGAGGGCTGCGCCTCGACGCACATCGCGCCGTACGCGCCCAAGAAGCGCGACTACGAGGCGCCTGCCGCCGCCCTGGCGAGCTCCACCGCCGCCCCGGGCAGCCTGTGGGAGGACGGCCGGCCAGCGACAATCCTCTTCACCGATGCGCGAGCGTTGCGCGAGAACGACCTCGTGGTCGTGAGGGTCGAGGAGGTTGCCGATGCCAAGCGGCAAGCGGACACCGACCTCAAGCGCAGCACGGCCGGGGCTGCCAAGATCAACGAGTTCCTCGGCCTGATCACCCTGCTCCAGGGCTCGGCCAGCTGGCTCAAGCCGGAGATCTCTGCCGAGTCCGCCAGCCGGTTCATCGGCGAGGGCTCCACCGCCCGCACCGAGCGGCTGACCGCCACCGTCCCGGCCCTGGTCCGCAAGGTCCTCCCCAACGGCAACCTCTTCGTCGAGGGGCACCGCGTGATCCTGGTCAACAACGAAGAGCACCACTTCTACATCTCCGGAGTGGTGCGCCCCATCGACATCGACGAGGAGAACAGCGTGAAGAGCTCGATGATCGCCGACGCGGAGATCGAGTTCACCGGCCGTGGCGTCCTCTCCGACAACCAGGAGCCTGGCTGGCTCTCCAAGTACCTGGGCTGGCTCTGGCCGTTCTGAGGGCTGCTCTCGGGCGCGCGGCGGGGGGCGCCTCGCCGAATACGCCGGGCAGAAGAGCAAACGCTGCCGGACCGCAGTGGAACCAGAGGTAGACCGATGCGCTTCTTGATCGCCATGACAGTCCTGGTTCCAGCGCTCGCCTGGGGTGCGCCGACCCGCATCAAGGAGCTCGCCGACGTCCAGGGGGTCCGCGAGAACGAGCTGTTCGGCTACGGCCTGGTGGTGGGCTTGGCCGGCACCGGCGACACCGAGCGGGTGTTCTTCACCTCCCAGACCATCGCCGGCATGCTCGGGCGCCTCGGGATCCGCATCGACCCCAACGAGGTCCGCGTGCGCAACGTCGCCGCGGTCATGGTCACCGCCCGGCTGCCCCCCTACGTGCGCCCGGGCTCGCGCATCGACGTCGCGGTGGCCTCGATGGGGAACGCTCGCTCGCTCGCCGGCGGCGTGCTGCTGATCACCCCGCTCTCCGGCGGTGACGGCCTGGTCCATGCCGTGGCCCAGGGGCCGGTCCAGGCGGGAGGCTACGAGGCCACCTCCGCGGGCTCGCTCCTGCAGAAGAACCAGCCCACCTCGGGGCGCATCCCCCAAGGCGCCCTCATCGAGCGCGCGGTGATCCCCAAGCTCGAAGGCCCGCTGCTGCTGGGCCTCAAGCGCCCCGACTTCACCACCGCCACCCGCATCGCCACCGCCATCAACGCCGAGCTCGGCGGCGACAAGGTCGCCAAGGCGCTCGACCCGGCGGCGGTCGAGGTCAAGCTCCCCGAGGAGTACAAGGACGACGCGGTCTCCCTGGTCGCCCGCCTCGAGGTGCTGGAGGTCGAGGCCGATCGCCGGGCCAAGGTGGTGGTCAGCGAGCGAACCGGCACCGTCGTCGCCGGCCAGGGGGTGCGCCTGCGCCCGGTGGCCGTCGCCCACGGCGGCTTGCACGTCAGCATCGGCTCTGCACCGGTCATCTCCCAGCCCGGTCCCTTCTCGGGCGGCCAGACGGCCATCCAGCGCCAGTCGCAGGTCGAGGCCAGCGAGGGTTCGCGCTCGGCGGTTGCCCTGCCCGCGACGGCCAGCGTGGATGAGCTGGTGAAGGCGCTCAACCTGCTTGGCGCCTCTCCGCGCGACCTCGTCGCCATCCTCCAGGCCATCCAGACCGCCGGCGCGCTCGACGGTGAGCTCGAGGTGCTCTGATGGCCTTGCTCGATTCCATGTCCCTCGAGGTGGGCGGGCACGCCGGCCTTCCCGACTCACAGGAGAAAGCCGCCCAGGCGCTCGAGGCCCTGGTCCTCAAGCAGCTGTTGCAGGCGAGCGGCGTCTTCAAGGGCTCCGATGCGGCGGGGGCGAGCCTGCGCTCCGACCTGTTCGCCGACGCCCTGGCCGACGCAGTCGCGAACGCCGGTGGCCTGGGCCTGGGAGCGCAGATCCAGCAGAGCCTGCCACCCATCGCTGCTCAGGCTCACCCCCTGTCAGGGGGTGGTGGCGGCGACCCATCGCGACTGGTCCCAGGAGGCCGGGTGACCAGCGGCTTTGGCGCGCGCATCGACCCCATCCATGGCCATCCCTCCGGCCATTCGGGCGTGGACGTGGCGGCTCCCGCGGGGACTCCCATCCTGGCTGCCGCAGATGGAGTGGTTCGACGCTCAGGTATGCGTGGCGGCTACGGAATTTCAGTGGAGATAGACCATGGCCAGGGTATGACCACGCTCTACGGCCACGCCTCGGAGCTGCTTGTCAGGGAAGGGGAGCAGGTGAGAAAGGGGGAGGCCATCGCCAAGGTCGGGAGCACCGGTCGCTCTACCGGGGCCCACTTGCATTTCGAAGTCCGGCTCCAAGGCGTACCAGCCGATCCCTCCCAAGCGCTTAAGGCCTACACCTCCCGTGACGATTGAAGGCTAGAGCAGTCCCGGGAGCACTGGAGGCGTCGGTCATGTCGCTCAAAGATGTCAGCCAAGTCGGGCATTTGAGCCTAATCGACGGAGCCAAGAAAGCGGCCCGTCCTGAAGCGGACTCCGAGACCGAGCCGGTCGACAAGGTCAGCGTTTCGCGGCAAAACCCGGAGATCTCGTCCGCGGTGGCGTCGGCGCAGGTGGCCTCACGCGCCGACCGAGCCCGGGTGGTAGAGGCGATCGCCGTCGCGGTCCGCCAGGGAACCTACAAGCCTGATCCGCAGCGCATCGCCCAGGAGATCCTGGAAGATGCCGAGCTGATCGCGAAGTTGAAGGCCATGCTCAACCGCTAGGACGGGTCCTCCGATGGGGCTCCCCCAGGCAGTAGCCACCGCAAGCGCTCTTCGCGAATGCCTGGCCCGTGAGGTCGAGCGGGCCCGCGGCGAGCGCGAGCACCTCAAGAACCTCGACGCCCCCGCGCTGCTGCAGGGGGCCGAGACCCGCGCCGAGTTCAACGCCACCGCTGCTCGCCTCCAGCGGCAGCTCGCGGACCAGCTCACCGAGGTCGCCACCGAACACGACCTCAGTCAGGTCACCCTCGAGGCCCTCGCGGGCTTCGCTCCCTCCGATGCCTCGGCGCTCTCCAAGGCCTTCGCCGAGATCCGCTCGCTCGCCGCTGCTCTGGCGGAGATCGATCAGCTCAATCGCGCCGTGGCCGAGCGCGCCCTCGCCTGTGTGGAGAGCTATATGCATGCGCTCTCGCTCGCCCCGCAGGCCTATGACCGGCGCGGGCTGAACCTGTCCGCGCTGCGCGTGCGGACGACCCACTCGCTGAGGGCGTAATGTCCGACTTGCTCGCCATCCTCTCCCGGGGCGCGACCAGCCTGGGAGCGCACCGGGCTGCTGCTGCCACCACCAGCCACAACCTGGAGAACGTCGACACTCCCGGATACTCGCGCCAGCGCGCCGAGCTCGCCGCCGAGCTCCCCGCGGAGGTGGCGGCCCGCGCCTTCATCGGTCGCGGAGTATCGCTGGAGGCGGTGAGCCAGGCGCGTGACAGGTTCCTGGAAGCGCAGATCCCCGGGGCCTACGCCCTGTCCGCCCAAGCCGACGCCGAGTCGCAGGCCCTCTCGTCCGTCCACGCGCTCGACCCCGAGCTCGCCAACGGGATCGGCGCCGGCTTGAGCGGCTACTTCTCGGCGTTGCGGGCGCTCTCCCAGAACCCCGGCAACGCGGTGCAGCGGCGCGCCGCGGTGGACGCCGCCCGCAATCTCGCCGCCACCTTCCCGCGGACCGCAAGCTCCCTCGACGAGGCGCGCACGGGCCTGGACCAGA
>JACRCT010001057.1 GCA_016218885.1 Deltaproteobacteria bacterium
ACGCCCGCCACCGCGCCCAGATCGGCGGGCGCGAGCTGGGCGGGGCTGGCGAACTCCACGACCTCATGCCCGACGACCTGGGCGATGAGCGCGCGGGGGCTGTCCAAGGCGATGACCTTGCCCTTGTCGACGATGGCCACCCGGTCGCACAGGCGCTCGGCCTCGTCCATATAATGGGTGGTCAGGAGGACGGTGCGGCCTTCGGCCTTGAGCCCGGTGACCACCTCCCACAGCTGCCGGCGCGACTGAGGATCGAGCCCGGTGGTCGGCTCGTCGAGGAAGAGCAGCTCGGGGTCGCCCACCAGGGCGCAAGCTACCGCGAGCCGCTGCTTCTGGCCTCCTGAGAGGCGCTCGAACCAGGCGCTGCGCTTGTCCTCCAGCGAGACGAGCCCCAGCAGGGACTCGGCGTCGCGGCTGCGCTGGTAGAAGGAGCGGAAGAGCTCCAGCACCTCCTCGACCTTCAAGCGGTCAGGCAGGTAGGTCTGCTGCAGAGTGATGCCCAGCCGCTCCCGGAGCCAGTGGGCGTCATGGCTCCAGCGCTTGCCGAGGACCACGATGTCGCCCGCGGTCGGCTCGAGCAGCCCCTCGAGGATCTCCACGGTGGTGGTCTTGCCGGCTCCGTTGGGGCCCAACAGGCCGAAGCACTCGCCGCGGCGCACCTCGAGGTCGAGACCATCCACGGCCAGGACGTCCGGGGAGTAGCGCTTGACGAGGCCGCGACAGGAGATAGCGAGTTCGGGCATGGAGGTCGGCGGCAGATGCGGGCGGAACGAAGACGATGGGAACTGTCTATCTCACCGCGCCGCCGCTCGCCATGTCTGTTGAGGCAAGCTTGGCCTGCCTCCCCCTGCCCCCTCCCGGAAGCACTTGAGGAAGGACCTTCGAGCCGGGAGGGGGAGACTGAAGAGCGGGGCGTGGGTAGTGGAGATCCTCCCGATCGGGAAGGTCTTCGCTACCCACGCCCTTAATCCCAACCAGGGATCGGCACGAGCAGACGCGACCGCCCCCTCCCGGCCCACCCCAACCTCCCTGAAGTGACTCCGGGAGGGGGGAGGCAGGGAGGCGGCGGCCCGCACCTTATCTTTCTACCCTCCGTCCCAGCGGTATCATGCGCTCACTCCCATGACCCCGCTCCAGACCTCCCTCTCGGCCCTCGTCGACTTCCTGCTCCCTTTGCTGCCCTGGCTGCGCTCCAATGGCGCCTCTGGGACAGCGACCGGCGTCGGCGGCGCTGCCCCTGCCCTTCCGGACTGGGCCGTCGCCATCGCCGACAAGCTCCTCCCCAAGCTCGAAGCCGAGCGCGCCGCCCGCGAGGCGCTGCGCGAGCTGGAGTCCCACCCCGACGACGAGGACGTGCGCGGCGCCTTCCGCCTGGCGCTGCGCCGGCTCCTCGAGCGCAACTCGGCCCTCGACGGCGAGCTCGCCAGGCTGCTCGGTCCGCTGAACCTGCGCCCCCCCGGCCATGCGGCGGCACTCGAGGCTCTCGACCCTTCCGACGAGACCCTGCGCCGCCTGGAGATGGTGCGCCTGCTCCGCCTGGGCCTTCCGCCCGACGAGCTCGCGCGCCGCTTCAAGACGGACACCGCCACGCTCTTCCAACTCAACGCCGCCTTCAGCTCCCAGGGCGTGCTCGGACTCGCTGCCCAGGCCCCAGCACGCCGCTGGTTCGACCAGCTCAAGCGCGAGGACCCGATGCTGCGCAGGTTGGAGATGGTGCGCCTCTTGCGCTCCGGGGTGCCGCTGCCCGTGGTCGCCGCCGAGTTCGGCGCGGTCCCGGAGTACGTCGAGCGCCTCGCCCACCGCTTCGCCAAGGAAGGGGCGACCGGGCTGATCGGCGAGACCGAGGCCCGGCGCTATCAGGAGCTGCACCCGCCGGTGGTGCGCATCGCCACCTACAACCTCCATGGCGTCCACGAGGGCGATGACGGCCGCTATCGAAGCATCGCGCGTGAGCTGTCGGCCTTCGAGCCCGACCTCGTCGCCTTCCAGGAGGTCATCTGCGGCGCCGGCATCCGCGAGACGAGCCTCCAGCTCGCCGAGAGGATGTCGGGCATGGCCGGCGCCGACTACCGCACCTTCTTCGCCCACTGCCACCTGTTCCAGGAGAAGTTCCCCGAAGGCGTCGCCCTCGCCGCCCGCCACCGGTTCTCCAACCCCCAGTCCATCGATCTCAACGAGGGCCTGGCCGGTGGCCTGCGCCCGGCGATGCCGCGCTTCGCCGCCGCGCTTCAGACCGAGCTGCACGGCCGAACGGTGGCCTTCGCCTCCACCCACCTCGATCACGCGAGCGACTCCGCGGTGCGCGAGGCCCAGGCCCGCAAGCTGGTGTCGGAGCTGGACCGGCTCTACCCCGAGGCGCAGCTCGTCGTCGTGGCAGGCGACATGAACGACGTCGAGGGGTCCGCGCCGATCGCCGCCTTCGCCCAGAGCGGGTTCGTCGACGCCTTCCGCGCCTGCCACCGACGCGGCGGAGCCACCTTCACCACCGCCGACCCGCAGGCGCGCATCGACTTCATCCTGGTCAAGGGAGCAGATCAGTTCCTGTCCGCCGAGACGGCGCTCGCGCATCCTTCCCTGAGCGACCACCTGGGCGTCTTCGCGGTCGTCCGCTGAGAAGGAGAGCGATGCCCCACCACGCGGGAACCTTCGTCCTCGCCTATCACTGGGATCGGCACTGCCACGACCTGGTGGAGTCGCTCAAGGCGCGCTTCGCCATGCTGGCCTCCGACATCGCCTCGCTGCTCCCTCCGGCGAAGGCGACCCCCAAGGCCCTGCTCGACCACGCCCAGAAGCTGCAGGGCGCCTGCGCCCGCTTCGAGGCGCTGCAGACCGAGATGGCGCGCCGCTGCACGGTGATCCACGAGCTCGGCTTCCGCGGCTACGGGACCAATCGC
This sequence comes from Deltaproteobacteria bacterium, assembly GCA_016218885.1. Classification (GTDB taxonomy): domain Bacteria; phylum Myxococcota; class Myxococcia; order Myxococcales; family UBA5297; genus JACRCT01. Next base: position 2,895 of record JACRCT010001057.1, read on the forward strand.
GACCTGGCCGGTGCGCTTCAGACCCTGCGCCGGGAGCAGCGCGAGGCGGCCGAGCCGCTCCTGCGCCGCCGCTTCGCCGAGCTCGACCCCTGGCTTCCCGAGGGGCTGGAGCTTCCCGCGGGCGCCCTCGAGCGGCTGGACGCGGCAGCGCTGGTGGCCGCGCTCAAGGCGCGCCGCCGGGGAGGCAAGGCCGAGCACCCCGAGCCCACCCCCGACTCCGCGCAGGAGGCGTTCGCGCGCTACTTCGCCGCGATGTCGCAGACGCCCTGGGGCGTCAACACCATCATCTTCCAGAAGCTCTTCCTGCAGATGGGCACCGCCTCCCAGACCATCATGCGCGGGCGCATGGGCTACCAGGGCTCGCGACCGCCGCAGGAGCTCAAGAGCCTCGGCAACCGCAACTTCCAGGAGATGTTCCGGGAGTCCTTCGCCAGCCTGCACCTGTTCTCGGAGATCGGGCTGGACCTGCTCAAGCGCATCCACTGGGTGCTCTCGCGCGACCTCGACCCCGACGCCGGGAACTTCCGGACCATCGACTTCGAGGACCGCAACGGCGTGACCGTGGAGTACGGCAACCTCGCCCGGGAGATCGAGGATCTGGGCAGGCTGCTCGCCGAGACCGCGCGCAGCTTCCACGACCTGCCCCGCTTCCTGTGGGACCTGTCGCGCTCCTACTACATGCTCATCGGCGTGCACCCGTTCCGCGACTCCAACGGGCGCGTGGGGCGCACCTTCCTCAACCACATGCTCCTGAAGAAGGGCATCCCCCCGGTCAGCTTGACCGACGAGGGCGAGGTCCACGCCTTGCCGCGCTACGGCGGGACGATGGAGGAGATGCACGCCTACCTGACCAGCCGCATCGTGCGCTCGATGGAGGCCTGGCACCTGGAGCGCTCGCGCCTCGAGGAGCGCGGCCTGCTGGGCAAGGAGATCTTCAACCTCTCCTTCGATTCGGGCTTCCACTTCCGCCAGATCAATGAGAGCCCCCAGAGGCTGGAGGTCTGCTGCACCGCCTACCTGGCGCCCGACGGCTCCGAGCTCGCAGGCCAGCTCGTTGACCAGTGCCGGGTGGTGCTGCCCTCCGAGCGGCTGGTGCGCGCCGGGGGCCTGTACTGCGGCCTGGCCGACTCCGAGCGCGGGGAGTGGCGGCGCACCCTGGGCCTGCGCCACCCGGTCGCGGTGGAGGAGATCCCCTCGGACATCGATGGCGCGCGGGCGTTCGAGCTCACCTTCCAGCTGGAGCTCGACGAAGCCTTCCTGCGCCACGACTGGCTCTATTGCTCCTTCGTCTCGCCCGAGGACAAGCGGGTCTTCAGCAACAAGGGGCTCTACTACGGGACCCGCATCGAGAAGCGCAGCTTCGGGGGCGCGTTGGCAAGCCTGGCTGCCGAGCGCTGGGCGCTGCCGGCCTACAAGTGGATAGGGCCTCGGCGCCTGGTACGGCGGCTGCCCGATGGCGAGGTTGCGCTCCATCCCGGCGGGGTCGGCTTCTCGCTGCAGGGCGGCGCCAGCGGCCTGGCGCTCAAGGTGATCCTCGAGGTATGGCGCTCGGACGGGGCCTGCGAGCGCTTCCTGGTCGACACCCGGCCGGCAGGCTCCTGGGGCGGCGAGTGGCAGAAATGGGAGACGCACCAATTGCCCCTGCTCCCTTGGGACGGCGCCCACGGGCACGTCACCTTCGTCAACTTCGGCTACCTCCTACATCGGGACGGGCGCGCCCACCTGTCGCAGCACACCTACAAGTTCGCCAACTTCGCCGACTTCACCAACGAGCAGACCGAGCGCGATGACTTCAACGACCCCTCCTACAAGAGCGAGAACCGCTACACCCTGAAGCAGGTCGAGCAGGCCGCTCTGCAGCAGGCCTACGACGCGGTCAACGCGGCCTCGGCGCCGCCGCTGGACGTGAAGGTCGTGTTCACGCGCGGGGATCCCGGCAGCCCCGCCCACCCCATCCACGAGATCCATCGGGCGATCGACGAGGTGATCGAGCGCAAGAAGCGCGACAAGAAGGGCCGGCACTACATCCACCTGGCGATCTACGACTTCGACCACTACCACGTGGCCGAGCACCTGATCTGGGCCAAGCGCAACGGCGTGGAGGTCGAGTGCGTCGCCGATTGGGCCGCGGTCAGCCCAATCAACCCCACCGAGAACCTTGCCCGCCTCAGGCGCGCGGGCATCCCGGTGCTGGGCGTGGTGCGCAACACCCCGGGCGTCCCCGAGGAAGGCATCGGGAGCATGCACACCAAGTTCATCGTCTTCGACGGCGAGGGGGTCCACTCCAGCTCCTACAACCTCCACTTCCACCTCTGGGGAGGCAACCGCGAGGAGACGCTGATCTTCCGCTCCCGCGAGGTGGCGCTGCTCTACGAGAACGTGTTCCAGGCCATCCGAGGGAGCGTGGTGCAGCCCCTGCAGGTCGACCCCGCCGCGCGCTTCAACCTCTACTACTCCTACGGCTACTCCCAGACGCGGCAGGGCAAGGCCTTCCGCGCCCAGGACGCGCTGATCACCGAGCTCAACCATGCCCGGAAGTCGATCGACCTGTGCATGTTCGACCTTGGCTTCCTCAAGGGCGTCTCCCTGGCCGACTCCCATGAGAGCGACGTGGTCAGTGCGCTGATCCACGCCCGCGACCGCGGGGTGCGGGTAAAGGTGCTGCTCAACGGGCAGATCGCCCACACCGGCCCCTTGCCGGCGAGCTGGGACAAGGATTTCCGCCGTCCGCTCAAGGAGGCCGCCAAGCGCCTCAAGGACGCGTGGCTCGACGTCGGCTTCGTGTTCTACCCGGACAGCGTCTACTCGCCGCTGCACCACAAATTCGCCTCCATCGACGGGCAGACCTGCATCATCGGCTCGTACAACTGGTACGAGGCGAGCGTGGTGTCCGACGAGGTGCTGCTGGTGCTGCGGGACGAGGGGCTGGCGCGGACGCTCGCGGACGAGGCGCGCAACATCGAGGCGGGGTTACGGATCGCTCGCGAGTGAAGAGATGATTGTTCGTCACCTCTTGAGCGGGCCGCGGCGGCGCGCTACTGGGCCTTGAGCGCCTCGACAGCCTTGCGCAGCTCGGCCTCGTCGTATCCGCCGATCACCTTCTTGCCAATGATCGTCACGGGGATCGCCGCGTCCTGACCGGCGATCGACGCCAGCTCGGCGACGGCGAGCGCGTCCTTGTCGATGTCTCGCTCGTCGACCGTCACACCCAGGCTGCGCAGCAGCTTCTTGGCGCTGCGGCACGCGGTGCACCACTCGGCGGTGTAGACCACCGCCTTGAGCCGCCCGGCCATCGAGACGTCTGCCGGGCGAGGCTTCTGGGGCTTCACGTCGGCGAAAGAGCGCCGCACTTTCGAGAACTCGCCACGGTAGACGTCGAGCGTCGGGAGGGAATCGATTCGCGCCGAGTCGCGGTAGCCGGCGGGAATCTCGGCGGTGTCGTCGA
>JACRCT010001061.1 GCA_016218885.1 Deltaproteobacteria bacterium
CGACGTCGCGCACGGTGAGACCTTCGGGGCGCAGGGTGAGGACCGCGTGGCGGCCTGAAACGAAGCCGTCGCCGGGGAAGCTGATGTCGCCCACCTCGCGACCGAGCATGTTCTCGCCGTCGTGCAGCGGGAAGGCGTTGCCGCGCAGCCCGCCCTCCAGGAGCTGCACCAGGCGCCCCCGGCATCCCTCGTCGGACGAGCCCCAGGTGCGCGGAGCGCCCGGCGGCAGGGGAGCGAGGACTTCGTAGATCAGGCGCTGGCGCCCGCAGCGCATCTCCTGGCCCACGGCCAGCTGGCGCTCGGCGCGGACCCGCGAGAACACGCCGCTGCCTCCCCCGATGTCCTCCACCATCAGAGCGCCGCCCTCGAATCGGAGGCGCGCCTGCTGCCGGGCCACGAAGGGATCGTCCATGAAGAGCAGCTCGGCGGAGGTGCCGGCGACGATCTCGTCCTTCTTCATCAGGAAGGTCGCCTCCGGGCCGCCGTCGGCGCGGACCACCCGGATGGTCACGCGCGGGCGCGCCATCGCAGGTTGGGCTGCCGCCGTGCCCCAGCCCGTCAGGCGCGTGCCGCACGCCTGGCAGGCATCGGACCCCAGCGGATTCTCGAGATGGCAACGCGGGCACTGGCTCATCGGGATGCTCCCCAAAGTCGGCAACTTGGTCGCCTATCGTCAGCGAGGTCGAGGCGGGAATCAAGCGCGGTGGAGCGCTCGCGCGAGGAGCGCCGCTGAATGGCAAGGGCCCTGCCAGGGCACGATCTCGTAGACGAGGCATCCGATCGGCGGGTGCCCACCGCCCGCTCCTCGGCCGGCCCCGGGGGGCGGGCGGCCTATTTCTCGGCGCTCCCATCCTCCTCGCCGGTCCCTCGGGCAAGGCGCGCTGCCGTGTCGTCGGCCGCTAGCCTTGGCGGGAAGCGGGTAGAATGGTCGGACTTCTGAAGGAGTCCGAGCATGCATGCATTCGTCTTCTTGCTGGGCGTGGCCCTCGCCGGTGGTCCGCGAGCGGCCCCTGAGGTGGAGGGGGCCAAGCCGACCGAGCGCCGGGTCGTCTTTGATCGCCAGGCAGAGCGCGGCCTGGAGGGCGTGCTCGTGGCTCCGGCTGAAACCACCCCGCCCCTGGACGGCTTCGAGCTCTTCGAGACCGGCCCCGCTGGCTCGCGGCGCAGCATCACCCGCGGCGTCTCCGCCGCCCAGCTCCTCCCCGACGGCGCCATCCTCGCCGTGCGCAAGGGCGCGCTGGTCGAGCTGCGCGGCAAGCGCGAGCGCATCCTCGCCAAGGGGTTGCTCGCCGAGCTCGCCGTCGATCCCACCGGGCGCTTCGCCGTGGTGGCGCGGATGGGCGACGGGGAGGGGACGACCCTGGAGCTGCTCGACCTCAAGGACGGCAAGCGCCTGCGCCGGCTGACTGCCAGCCGCGGCTACAACACCTCCCCCATGTTCACGCCCGACGGAGGCGCCATCCTCTTCGTCTCCTCGCGCACCGGCCTCTCCTGCCTGTATCGGGTGGGCGTGGACGGGCAGGGCGAGGCGCAGCTGACCAACGCCGGCAAGACGGTGGTGGACCCCGACTTCGTGCCGCCCATGAGCCGCGTCGCCGAGCGCCGCTTCGAGGGAGGCTTGCTCCTGTGGAGCGCGGGCGCCCAGAGGTGGTCGCTCGATCTCTTGAGCGGAGCCGTGCGTCGCCTGGAAGGAGGTGCGCGATGAAGCGCCTCCTGCTCGCCTCGGGGATCGCCGCCGTCGTCGGCGCCATCGCGATGCTGCCGGCGTCCTCGCACGCTACCTTCTTCCGCTTGCCGCTGGGCGGCTGCGGCAACGCCACGCAGTGCGGGGCGCAGGCCGGGATGTCTTGCTACGTGACCGCCTACTACGATCACGCAGGCAAGGATTGGAACTGCGGGACCGAGACGTACGAGAGCCACGTGGGCTCGGACTTCGGCGTCGGCGGGACCGCGGGGGTGCGGCCGGTGCTGGCGGGCGCGGCCGGCCTGGTCCTCGAGACCAACGACGGCTGCCCCACCGGGTCCTGGGGTGACACCTGCGGCGGCGGCTTCGGCAACTTCGTCAAGCTGCGCCACGCCGATGGGAAGATCACCATCTATGGGCACTTCCAGTCCGGCACCCTGCAGGTCCACACCAACCAGCAGGTGACGTGTGGCACCGAGCTCGGGAAGGTCGGCAGCTCCGGCAACTCCACCGGTCCGCACCTTCATTTCGAGGTCATCGATCCCACCTACGGCTCCGACGACCCCTACTCAGGCGACTGCGGCGGGCCGCTCACCTACTGGGTCACGGCCGGGGCCTACTGTGGGCTGCCCTCGTCCACCTGCGAGGGAGCGTGCACGCCTCAATGCAGCGGCAAGCAGTGCGGCCCCGACACCTGCGGCGGCACGTGTGGAACCTGTCCCTCTCAGGAGTACTGCCAGGCCACTGGCGTCTGCTCCCAGGTGCCCTTGGATGGCGCAGAGTTCGTCTCCGAGACCATCCCTGACGGCACCCATTTCGACACCGGCGAGAAGTTCACCAAGACCTGGACCCTGAGGAACACCGGCGGTACGTCCTGGACCAAGCTGGGCGGCTACTCCTTCACCTTCACCCGCCTCGAGGACTTCGACGCCCCGGCCCGCACCTGGCCCGACACCAACGAGACCATCGCTCCCGGGGCGACCAAGACCTGGGTCGTGCCCATGACCGCACCCCTGGTCGCCGGCACCTGGCAGGGCTACTGGAAGATGAACGTCAACGGCACGAGCTTCGGCGATGAGGTCTGGGTGTCGATCGTCGTCGATCCTCCGCCCGCCACCTTCGACGACGCCCAATACGTTTCGGACAGCCCTCCCGACGACACTCGCTTCGCTCCCAATGAGACCTTCACCAAGATGTGGACGATGAAGAACACCGGAACCTCCACCTGGACCGCGGTCAACGGCTTCCGTTGGGAGTTCATGCGTGGCGAACGCATGGGCGCGGCAGCCAGCTACCAGCAGGTTCCGGGCGAGGTCACGACCCCGGGCCAGGGCAAGTCCTGGTCGGTGCCCATGCAGGCGCCGGCGACCCCAGGCACCTACCGCGGCTATTGGAGGTCGACGCACTCAGGGCAGGCCTTCGGCCAAGAGGTGTGGGTGGAGATCATCGTCAACCCGATCACTCCCGAGGACCAGGACGGCGACGGCCACGCCTCCATCCTCAGCGAGGGTGACGACTGCGACGACCACGACAACTCGGTCTACCCTGGCAAGGCTGAGAGGTGCGACGAGAAGGACAACGACTGCGACAACCGGACCGACGAGGACATCCCCGAACAGGTCTGCGGGGCTGGCGACTGTCGCTCCACCGCGCCCGGCTGCGTGGGGGGCAACGTTCCCAAGTGCACGCCGCTGCCTGGGACCAACGAGGACTGCAACGGCAAGGACGACGACTGCAACGGGTTCACCGACGACCTCGCCCATTGCGAGGTGGGCTACGTCTGCATCGGCGCGCGCTGCGCTCCGGTGGAGGTGGAGCCCGATGCCGGCACACCGCCTGCCCCCGGACGAGACGCGAGCCAGCCCCTGCCCGGAGCCGACGCCGGCATCAACACCTTCAAGGGCGGCGGCTGCGGCTGCGGCGCGGCATCGGGCTCGGCGCTGGTGACGGGTGGCGTGGCCTTCCTGGCGCTCGCGCTCAGGCGGCGCCCGCCCCGGTGCGGTTGACCGGGGAACGTGCTCCGTCGAGAATCCGACGCCTCACTCGGGCCCCCAATGGACCAGAACTTCGCGATTCCTGCCCGCCTGCTGGGCGCTCTACTCGTCTCTGCGTCACTGGCGGTCTCGGCGCCAGCCGCGGC
>JACRCT010000089.1 GCA_016218885.1 Deltaproteobacteria bacterium
CACCTCGCCCTCTCGCAGCTCGAGCCGTGGCTGCAGGTCGTGACGACCCTGGGGTTCATCGCGGTGGCGGTCCTGGCGGCCGAGCGGGCAGCGCTCTACTTCGGCGCCAGCGACGACGGCCACATCGTGAGCGACGAGATCGCCGGGTACTTCGTCACCATGCTGCTGGTCCCGGTGTCGCTCAAGACGGTCGTCGCGGGGTTCCTGCTGTTCCGGCTGTTCGACATCACCAAGCCCTGGCCCGCCAGCTGGTTCGACCGCCGGATGCACAACGGGCTCGGGAACGTCATGGACGACGTCATGGCCGCCCTCTGGGGCCGGGCCGGGATGGCGCTGCTGCTCTGGCTCTGGCCGGGGGCTGTCTGACGACTGCGCGGCAAACCCAACCCTCCGCGCGCTCCGCGTCTCCGCGGTTCCCGCTTCTTCTCCCGCCGGCGCAACCCTCTCGCCAGTCTTGTCTTTCCGCCCGGCTTCAATACACTCGCGCCCTCTCCGAACCCCCGAGGGCGAACATGGGCTACGAGCAACCTGGTGGTGTGAAGCCGAAGGCTCCCTTCTACGTCGTGCTGGCGATGGTCGTGGCAGGCCTCGTGGGCTTCGGCCTCTACCGAGCGGGCATCCTGGCGCCCGAGGGCAAGAAGGACGGCCCGGTGCCGGTCCTCTCGGCCGACGACCTCAAGAACCTGAAGGGTCCGCCGGTCGCCGACCCGACCAAGCCCGCGGACCCGACCAAGCCGGCGGACCCGACCAAGCCCCCCGAGCCGACCAAGCCCGAGGCCGCCGACTCGAACGCGCCCACCACCGTCAAGGAGTACGCGTTCGTCTCCGAGAAGTCGCTGCCGCCGGTCCAGGGCGTCTCCGGCTACAAGAAGATGGAGAAGGACACCGTTAAGATGGCCCTCAACGTGTGGGCCGGCTGGGCGCCCATCATCGCCGCCAACGAGGGCTTCAAGCCGAAGAAGGAGTGGGTCGCCCCCGGCGGCAAGAAGTTCAAGCTCGAGCTGGTCCTCATCGACAACCCCGTGCAGATGCGCGACGCCTACGCCTCCGGCAATGTCCACATCGGCTGGGCCACCGTGGACATGCTCCCGCTGCTCATGGAGGACCTGAAGAAGGACTCGCGCACCATGCCGCGCGTCTACCAGCAGGTCGACTGGTCCAACGGCGGCGACGGCATCGTGGCCCGCGGCGGCGTCACCAACGTCAGCCAGCTGCGCGGCAAGACCGTGGTCCTGGCCCAGAACTCCCCCTCGCAGTACTTCGTGCTCAACGCCCTCATCAACGGCGGCGTGCAGCCCGCCGAGGTCAACTTCAAGTACACCGACGACGCCTTCCAGGCCGCGGCCGCCTTCGCCGCCCAGAAGGACATCGCCGCCGCGGTCAGCTGGGCGCCGGACATCTACAACCTGGCCAAGGTGCAGGGGAACAAGCTCATCGTCACCACCGCCGACGCCAACCGCCTCATCGCCGACGTCTGGTTCGCCCGCGCCGACTTCGCCAAGGACAACCCGCAGATCATCGAGGCCCTGGTGCGCGGCTTCCTCGACGCCACCGAGGACCTGGGCGCCCAGGAGAAGAAGCTCGCCGCCTCGAAGTGGATGGCCGAGGGCTTCAACCTCCCGCCCGCCGACTGCCTCAACATGCTCGGCGACGCCCACTGGACCAACTACGCCGAGAACCGCGAGTTCTTCCTCAACCAGAACAACCCCACCAACTTCGAGCGCACCTGGGACACCGCCTGGTACCTCTACAAGCGCATCGGCAAGGTCGGCGAGAAGGTCGCCTGGGACCAGGTCGTCGACTTCTCCGTCATCCAGAAGCTGGGCAAGGAGGAGAAGTACGCCAAGAGCGAGAACAAGTACCAGGTCAGCTTCGCCGCCAAGACCGTCCAGGAGATCAAGGCCGAGTCCGGCGAGATCCTCACCAAGACGGTCGTCATCCACTTCTTCCCCAACAGCTCCGACCTCCAGCACAAGGTGGTCAAGAAGCAGGGCAGCAAGGACGTCGAGGAGCTCTACGACCCGAACGTGGGCTTCGTGGTCGAGGAGATCGGCAAGATGACCGGCCAGTACGGCGCCGCGCGCATCGTCATCGAGGGCCACACCGACGGCTCCATGAAGGGCAGCGTGCCCTTCGACGCGGTGAAGAGCCTCTCCGACGAGCGCGCCAAGGCCGTGCGCGAGGGCCTGCTCAAGAAGTTCCCGAGCATCAACCCGAACCAGGTCTCGGCCGAGGGCATGGGCTGGAACCGCCCGGCCGACCCCAACGACGCCAACAACCACGCCAAGAACCGCCGCGTGGAGGTGAAGGTCTTCCCGCTCGAGGCCGCGCAGTAGGTCCGGCTCGGGCTCCGGTCACCCCGAGCGGAGGTCGAGCCCTTCGCGCAGCGAAGGGTCGAGACCGAAGTCGGGGGGCCTCCGGTGCCGAAACTGGAGGAGAGGTCACATGGCTGAGCCGTCCCCCGCCAAGCCCGACGACCCGAGCGTCCCGCTCTCGGAGTCGGCCAGGGCGGCAGCGAAGCAGGCGGCACAGGCCCCGGCGGGCCCCGCGCCGGCCTCGGGCGCGCGGCCCCAGGCCCCCTCGGGGTTCTTCAAGCTGCGGGGCGAGATCTCCACGCTGGGGCGGATGAGCGCGGGCGGTCTCTTCCTGCTGCTGCTGCTGGTGGCCTGGACCCTGGTGACGCGCGGCAAGGCCGAGGAGCGCATGGTCTCCCCGGCGATGCTGGGCAGCCCCATGGAGACGCTGCTCTCCTTCAAGTCGCTCTGGTTCGACCGCGCGCTGACCCGCAACCTGCTCGCCTCGCTCTGGCGGGTGCTGCAGGGCTTCGGGCTGGCGG
>JACRCT010001054.1 GCA_016218885.1 Deltaproteobacteria bacterium
AGGGAGCTCGGTCGATGGACACCTGCTCCTGCTCGCAGCAGCGCTGCGCTCGAAGCAGAGCTTGGTTCCCGTGATCTTCGTTGGACTGCAGGCAGCAAGGCGACGTGTGAACCGTCCCCATCATTCGGCATCGGAACAGCAAGTAGGCGAACGGACCAACGTTGGCGGCGAGCAGGAGCCCCGCCACCAATGCTGTCATCGCCCGCTGCGTTCGCTTGCCCATCATGGATTTCGCTTGCAAGCCAGTTGCCGATTCAGCCGCTTCTCGGCGCCGCCTCGACTCAACAACACGACCTCGGTGTTAATAGCCAGCTGGGAGGAGCAACACAAGGCAATCAGCAGCATTCCTTCAGTTCCCGATCGTTGTCCAGCCCTACCCTGATGGGGCCGACGTGCCCCATCGGTCACGGATGACCCGGAGACCCACGGACCCGCAACAGAGGCACAGCCGGCCCGCTTCCCGCTACAGATTCTCGGCCAGGATCATGCAGGGACGCTCACCAAGCGGGCGGCCTTGCCCCTTCCCGGACTCTCATGCCCGCGCAAGGAGACATCACATGGTTTCCAGATGGCCCTCTCTGTTGGCAGCCGCGACGCTCCTCTCGGGGTGCGCTGCATCGGGGACCCGCCCTGACGACATGAGCGCCGAGGCGCATCGCAAGGCGGCGGCCGAGGAGCAGCAGGTCGCCGCTGAGCACGCGCGCAAGTACGATCCTTCGGCCACCGCGACGAAAGTCTCGGGGCCAGTAGCGGGTGGACGTGCTGGCGGGCATCTGGACTATCCAGACAGGACCCGGACCTACAACCCGACCGCGGGCCATCGCAGTGACGCACAGAAGCACAGAGAGCATGCCGCTCAGCACCAGGCTGCCGGAAAGGAGTTGGAGCGGTTCGAGGAGGCTGAGTGCCAGGGCTTCGATCCGGCCACGCGTGCGGTCTGCCCTCTGCTCGGGCAGGTTGCGTCGCTTGAGGACGTTTCCGGAGGGGTCCGGCTTCGGCTTGCCGAAGGGGTTCCCGCCGAGGCTGCGCTCGCTCACATCCGCTGCCACTTGGCCTTCGCGCGCACGCGCGCCTTCTCGGGGATGGACGACTGCCCGCTCTACTTGAAGGGGCTTCAAGCCGCTCCCTCCACGGACGGCTCTGCAATAGACCTTACGAGCGACGAGTCGGCGACCGTCGAACTACTGCGAAATCGTTCTCGCGCCCACGTCGGCCCGTAGGACGCCCGGGAGTTTTCGTTGGCGGCTGCCCAGGCCCGGCCGATGCCCAGCTGGCATCGGAGCGGGCACGGCACCGGGCGGCCGCCGAAGTGTTCTGACCGACGCGCTGCCCGAGCAATCCTCAACTCGGGCGGTCCTCAATGGCCTGTCGAGCCAGAGCCCCTGACCTCGTTCTTGCGGGGCTTGAGCTCACTCGATCTTCCGACCCGTGCTCGGGCGACGCCACGCTCGGACGTTCCACCGTCAGGGTGTCCTCCACGGTGGGCTCGATCTCAACCACCGTCCGCTTGCGTGAATCGTCCCGGCGGACTTGCACGCGATAGCGGCGACCAACCGCGAGGGCCAGAACGGTCGCGACCACGGAGGCGAGGGCGGTCGCGGTGAGGGTGGCCCTTTCGCCGCCGCGCCAGTCTGCCGACCTCGTAGACGCCTCGAGCACGTGGGCGAACTTCATTGCGAGCTGACCGCCCATCGTGATTCGAAAACGCTGGCGCGCACGAAAGTAGGCGCCGATGCGCTTGGTCGCGCCACGGCTTTCCCATCGGACGGTAGGAATGCGCTCCGCGCCATCGCCGCGAGGTCGTGGTGGGTGACCGACGACGATGGCATCGCCAATGCGCTGGCTCCAGACTCGCCTACTCCGCGCGGCGAAACGAGTAGCTGCCCGCGACGCGGACGCAGCCGCGACCTGCAGGCCCTCTCGCCCCTTGCTGAGCGGCTTCAACCACCCCAGCCCCAGCGAAGGCCCCATCGACGCTTCCTCTCCATGTGCGCCTTCTAGTAGCCGGGGCGCGAGGCCCCGAGCAGCGACCAGAGACTTGGTGCACTTGGGTTGCGGAATATGGACGGCTCCCAAGGTCGCAGGTAAGGGCTACCTGTGCGCGAGGAGGCGCCGCTGCATGCTCCCGAACAATGGTGGAGACCGTGCGGCGGCGTGCATTCCCCGTCGGTCACGGAGCAACCCTGACCTCCCCGACCATGCCCCGCTCCGCGTGCTCGAGAATGTGGCAATGGAAGAGCCAGCGTCCGGGAAACCCATCGAAGCTGACGCCGAGCTCCACCGTCTGCTTCGCGGGGATGTTCACCGTGTCCTTCCACGTGCGGAAGTGCGGGGTTGAACCTGCGTACGAGAGCACTTGGAAAGAGAACCCGTGGAGGTGAAACGGATGGTCCATCTCGGAATCGTTCTTCACGATCCATCTCTCCGCGCTCAGCAGCTTCGCGTCGAGCGGGCTCACGTTCGGGAAGGCCTCGCCGTTGATGCGGAAGACGGGGTCCATCTGGTGGCCCTCCATCATCGGATCCTCGGAGAGCACAAGCGTGCGTGAGATGGAAAAGGGAGCGATCGGCGGCAGCGCTGTGCGCAGCGTCTCGGGCACGGCCGTGACGGTGATCGGCTCGCCCTCTCCCCGCACCTCGACGACAGGCAGCGGCTCGACATCAGCCAGCCCATGGCCGCGGTCGTAGGGTTGCGTTACAAGCTGCACTCCCGCTCCAGTCCCTGGACCGGCCACCAGGAGCTCGACGCGCTCACCAGGAACGACCAGCAGCGAGTCAACCTCGAACGGCTTGTCGAGAAGACCCTGATCGCTGCCGATTACAGTGAGCGGCCCCGAGGAGAGCGCCAGCTTGAAGAAGCGCGCGTTGGCGGCGTTGACGAGGCGCCAGCGCTCGCGCTGCCCTGGCCTCAGCCGCGCGACCGGTCGCGCCCTGCCGTTTGCCAGCAGCAGGTTGCCTTGACGGCCGTTCATGGCTTCCATCATCGAGCCGTCGACAAGAGGCTCGCCCGACTCAGCCAGCAACGCGTCGTCGAGCACGATCACGCGTTGGGGGCCGAGGTCGGGCTCGCTTGGATCGTGGAAGATGATGGGGCCGTACAGCCCCTTCTCAACCTGCACGTCCGAGCGCACGTGGGGGTGGTACCAGAACGTGCCCGGGCCCTTGGCGATGAAGCGGTACTCGAATGTTCCGCCGCTCGGTACCGGCGCCTGCATCACTTCGGTCCCGTCCATCTCTGCCGGCAGCCGCACACCGTGCCAGTGGATGGTCGTTGGCTCGGGCAGGAGGTTGCGGAACCGCACGATGATCTGGTCCCCCACCTTCGCTTCGAGCAGAGGGCCAGGAACCGAGCCGTTGAAGGTCCACGCGGGGGTCCGGCGACCAGGGAGGTATTCCGCGGTGGAGACCTTCGCCTCGAGCTCGACCTCGACTGTGGCCGGATCAGGGTTGAGGTCGCTGAAACGCGCCGAGGCCCAGTCACCCTCGAACGGCGTCACGCTGAGGATCTCGTCGGAGTCGGCCGGCTCGCCGGTGTGTCCGTTGTGCATTCCGCCGCAGGCCACGAGGCCGAGTGCGGCGACGAGGATCCCGCCCCAGACCGCAGCTGCCCGGACGTTGTCGAACATGCGAACTCACCTCGACTCCCGCATAGCGGCACACGCAAGCGGTGGATGGGATGCTCGGAAGAGCGAGCAGTCGACTACCGCCCGCGTGTCGTTGGATGCCGTCGGGGCCTGGACGTTCTGCCCATCGCCCCTCAACCGAGCTCGTCGGGGGTCGCAAGCTCCTTACTTCGAATTCGGTAGACCGCTTCCACCGAGCTGATCACGACCAGACCGTCACCTGGAATGCCGGAGTGAGCAGCATCGATGATCGCGCGGGCGATCTCCTTTGCGCGCTCGCGCCTCACGAAGATCTCGATGCGTGCGCTCTCGACCATCCAGTCGGAGCGGAAGAAGTTCGAGTACTCGCCGTACCCCTTCACCTTCGTGACGCTGACTCCTGGCACGTGCAGCCCTTGGAGGGCCTGCTCGACCTTCTTGAGGACGTCAATGCGCACGATGGCGGCGACCTTCTTGAACTGGCTGCTGTCGGCGTCTTCGTCGCACTTGGACGGTGCCGTCTTCATGCCCCTCACCTCCCAGGCTGCGGCGAAGGCGCCGGGGTGCCCTCGCTCGGCGCACCTTCCGCACCAGGGGCCATCATCGGGCACTCACCCTTGCCCATCGCTTGGGCACACATCTGCACATGCTGCCGGAGGGCTTCGAGCTGGGATTCATCCTGCGGGTGAAGGGTGAGGCGCGCGCCGCCCTCGACGTCCACGACGGACGCTGTCGCGGCCGGCATCATGCCGCCTCCCATCATCATCCCGCCCATACCGCCGCTGCCGCCTCTGTGCTGCGGGCAACCTCCCATCATCCCGCCCGCACGGTGCTGATTGTGCATCTCCGCCATGTGATGGACACGCCGGCGCAGCTCGGCGACGTCGCCGGCCTGCGTCGTGAACACCAGGGCGACCCCATTCTCGACGTTCTCCGAGGTGACCGACGCGCCCTGGACCTTCATCGGGCACATGCCGTCCATGCCCGTCATGCCCATGTGGTGCTCGCGCAATGGGCCTGTCGCGGTCGGCGCCGTTCCCTCGGTCCGTCCGCCAGCGCGCGCGGCGAGCTCCGCGCGTCGCAAGACATCCATGGCGGTGTCGGAATCCTCGGACTTCACCTCGACAACTACCCCGCCGCCGCCGGCAGGCTTGACGCTCGCTGTCACGCCCTTGGGCACAAGCGGGCAGTAGTCCATCTCGGGCACGTTGTGTCCGAGCGCGGCGTTGCGTGCGAGATGGCAGCCGACGTCCCTCTCCAGCCACTCGACGGTCAGGCCAGGCACTGCCCGGAACGTCACCGTGGCGCCCAGGAGCTGCGGGCTCCGCCCTGTCGACTTCAACGGCTCCACGCGGATGATGTCCTCGCGGCGACCGAACGGACTGGTGTCGCGGTCCAGCTCCGATACTCCGGCGCAAGCCGATGCTTCGGCGTCGCGGAGCGCTTTCGAGCCCGCTCGATGGTCCTCAGCCATCTTGCGATGGCGCTGAGCATCCTGCAGGAAACGCTCGGTGGGATTGACGAGAGAGGTCCAGCACGGACCCCCAACACGCCAGCCTCCAGACGTGCATTCTCGCCGGGCTTGCGTCGCACGTGGGTCATAGAGTCGCTCGAGGCGCACAGCTGCCTCGTCGTGCCTCGCCGCGGCCTCCTCATGCGCCGAGGCCCCCATCTCGTGCGGCTTCGCGCCGGGCGTCGAACGGCAGGCGATCGCAGGAAGTGCAAGCGCCAGCAGAGTCCACTTCGGTAGCAGGCACATGGCAGCTCCTTGGACCAGACCGAGAGTTACGCGGAAGGCTAGGGAGCGCTGCTCCGTGGTTCAAAGCCCCACGCGGGGGACTGATGGAATCGGCGGGTTGCCGACCTCTGGCTCGTGGCGACCTTCAATGCCGCCCGACCTCGGACGCATTCCGGTCTGGAGACCCCGGTGATCGTCACGGTGACCCCCAATCCGGCAGTGGATCAGACCCTCTGGCTCGATCGCCTGGAGGTCGGCAGCATCAACCGCGTCGCGAAGTCCCATCTCGACCCCGCGGGGAAGGGCGTCAACGTCTCGCGGATGATTCACCGGCTCGGCTGGCCCACTGTGGCGTTCGGCTTCCTGGCGGGGGAGACGGGCCTGCTGGTGGAGAGGGCGCTCGACGAGGAAGGCGTGCAGCACCACTTCCTGCGCGTCTCAGGATGGACTCGCGTCAATGCAACCGTGGTCGAGCAGGAGGTTGGTCGCGCGACAAGCCTTTATGCCCCCGGTCCTCTTGTGTCGCCGGCCCAGTGCGAGGCGCTTGGCGGCCTGGTGCGGTTCTGGGTGCCCGCGAGCCGGGTCCTCGTGCTCGCTGGGAGCCTTCCTCCAGGGATGCCTCTCGGGGCCTATGCCGACTACGTCCACCTGGCGCGCGCGAGCGGAGCGAAGGTGATCCTCGATTCCGATGGGGAATCTCTGCGCCTGGGCCTCGAGGCGGTCCCAGACCTCGTCAAGCCGAACCGGCGAGAGGCAGAGCGGCTCCTAGGACGCGCCCTCCCTGACATCGCGGCGGCACTTCAAGGAGCCCGAGCGCTTGCCAGCAGAGGGAGCGCGGTTGTGCTCTCGATGGGTGCTCAAGGAGCGCTGTGCGTCAGCGGCGACCGTGCTTGGCGGGTGTCCCCGCCCTTGGTAGAGCAGCGCAGCACCGTGGGCTCGGGCGACTCGATGGTCGCCGGCTTGGCGGTAGCCCTGGCCCGCGGCCAAGAGCTGATCGATGGCCTGCGACTCGGCGCGGCGGCAGGGGCGGCGACCGCGCACGCTGAGGGCACGTCGCTCGGCACGGCCCAAGACGTAGCCGCTCTTCTCAACAGCGTTCAAATCGAGGAGCTGGCATAGGCGGCCCTCCCTCGTCAGGGCGGAGGGCGTGTGAACGAGCCAGGATCCTTGTCGAAGCGGCTCAGGCAGTTGTTGGAGCAGAAGTAGTAGGTGGCTCCGCCAGCTTGTCTTTGGCCGTGCACCTG
Source organism: Deltaproteobacteria bacterium (assembly GCA_016218885.1). GTDB lineage: Bacteria > Myxococcota > Myxococcia > Myxococcales > UBA5297 > JACRCT01. The sequence continues at coordinate 6,584 of JACRCT010001054.1, forward strand.
ACCAGCCTGCAGTTGCATCCCGCACACTGGGTCACGCACTCGCGCGTCAGCGGAGATGCTCGACCGGTCGCCGGGACCTCGTCCCTTTTCTTGCTCAGCCATCTCGCCCCCCCGGTTGCCCGCGTCGCGACACGCTAGTGAAAGTTCAGTAGCGCGCCGAGGTTGGCAACTACCGGGTTCTCCAGCCAGCGCTCCTCACGAGCGCCTGTCAGGAAGAGCACCAGGCAGAGCGTGCAGCTTCCCGTTTCCTTGTCGCGCCGAAGGGGCGGGGCCACCTTGGGCCGCGGAGGTGAAATCGTGAAGTCGCACCCGAAGGACCCCATCTGCGGGATGCCAGTCGACCCCACTGCCCTCGGTATCTGCAGCGCCCGCGTAGATGGGCGCGAGCTTCTCTTCTGCTCCGACTACTGCCGGCGGGAGTTCCTCCGCCAGCATCCCTCCGAGACGACTACAGCGGCGCCGGAGGTCCGAGAGGCGCGCGCAGCACGGAAGATCGCCTACTTCTCGATGGAGATCGCCCTCGAGGACCGGGTCCCCACCTTCTCGGGCGGCCTTGGTGTGCTTGCCGGCGACACCCTGCGCTCGTGCGCCGACCTGCGCGTTCCAGTGGTCGGGGTCACGCTCCTCTCCCGCAAGGGGTACTTCGGCCAAGCAATCGACCCCGATGGCGCCCAGCGCGAGAAGCCCGCCTCATGGAAGCCAGAGGACGTGCTCGCGCCATTGCCAGCCACGGCCCGCATCGACTTGGAGGGGAGAGCGGTCGAGGTGCGCGTGTGGAGGCATGAGATTCTGGGCGCCGACGGCTACGTGGTCCCCGTGCTCTTTCTCGACACCGACGTCCCTGGGAACACCGAGCAAGATCGGCACGTGACCGACCACCTCTACGGCGGCGACGACGCCTACCGTCTTTCGCAAGAGATCGTGCTCGGTATCGGGGGCATTCGCGCACTCAAGGCGCTCGGCTACAGCTCGATCCAGAAGATCCACATGAACGAGCGACACTCAAGCCTCGCGGCGCTCGAGCTGCTGCGCGAGCGCGGCAGCGCGGGCGAGGCGGACTTCCGCGCAGTGAGGGAGCGGTGCATCTTCACGACCCACACCCCGGTGCCTGCTGGCCACGACCGCTTTGACCACGGCATGGTGCGGCGTCTGCTGGGAGAGCCAGTCCCCGGCGACGTCCTCGCGATGCTGTCCGGGAAGGACCGGCTGAACATGAGTCTGCTCGCCCTGAACCTGAGCCGCTACGTGAACGGGGTGGCGCGCAAGCACCGCGAGGTCTCCGAGCAGCTCTTCCCCGGGCAAGACATCCGCCACATCACCAACGGCGTCCACTCGCTCACCTGGACCTGCGCTGGCTTCCGCGACCTCTTCGACCGCCACTGTCCGGGCTGGCGCGAGGACCCGTTCATGCTGCGAAAGGTGTTGGTTGCGCCCGAGGAAGAGCTCTGGCGGGCCCACCAGGGTGCGAAGGCCGCGCTCCTCGACCTCATCGCCGCTCGGACCGGCCGGAGGTTCAGACCTGACCTGCTGACGATAGGCTTCGCGCGCCGCGCGACGGCGTACAAGCGCGCCACGCTGCTCTTCCGTGATGTCGAGCGCCTGCGTCAGCTCGGACGGGGCGTGCTCCAGCTGGTCTTCGCAGGAAAGGCGCATCCCGCCGACGGTGACGGGAAGGCGGTCATCCGCCAGATCCATGACTACGCCCGACTGCTCGGCGAGGACGTGCCGACGGTCTTCCTCCCCGGCTACGACCTGGAACTCGCCAAGGCGCTCGTCTCGGGCGTGGATGTCTGGCTGAACACCCCGCTGCGGCCATTGGAAGCCTCGGGTACCTCGGGCATGAAGGCGGCGCACAACGGGGTGCCGAGCTTGAGCGTCCTGGACGGCTGGTGGGTCGAAGGCTGTGTCGAGGGCGTCACTGGCTGGCCTATTGGGCCCGAGACAGTGCCGGCGGCAAGGGAGCCTGGAGCTGTCGACGCGGACGACGCCGCCGATCTCTACCGGAGACTTGAACACGAGGTGATGCCGGCCTTCTACCAGTCCCAGCCCCGATGGCTGGCGATCATGAAGCACTGCATCGCCTTGAACGCGTCCTTCTTCAATAGCCATCGAATGGTGCAGCAGTACGTCACCAACGCGTACCTGCCGTGAGTCGCGAGCATGGGGGAGCGCCAGCGAGGAGCCCCGGGGGGTAGGCGTGACGACATCCACAAGCGCCCCTTCGCTGGACCTTGGTACCCGGCTCGCGGTCTACCGCACGCGCCTCGCGGAGATGAGGACCGCTGTGTCCGAGCTGCAGCTGGGGATCCTGCTCGTGACCTTGCCCCTGACGGCCCACTTGACCCTCATGCTGCTCGCCGAGCGTCATCCCCTCGCCGCGCAGCTGCTGGCTCTGTGGCCGTTGTCTGGGGCAATCCTCCTCGTGGGCCTTGTGCTCGTGATTCATGCCGTGAGCGAGCTTGTGCGCGTTGGGCGAAGGATCCGAGCGCTGCGCAGAGAGCTTCGGGGCGTGATGTGAGGCCCAGCCCGGACTAGTAGCAAGTAGGCGCAGGAGTGCGGCCAGACGTGCCGTCGGGCTAATGCTGCATCTTCTGTGGTGCTCCGAATCTGACGACCTTAGCGATGATGTGGACGCCGTGGGCGTCGCCGTCAACCGCGACACGCTCGCCTCTCTTGATGTCTTTGAGCGTCGCGGGCTCGCCGCTCTTCAGATACTTCGTGTCCGAAGCCAGCGTGATGGTGACGAGCTCCTTCTTGGTCGTCTCGATCACGAGCGAATCGTCGGACACCTTCTGAACCGTGCCCATGATGTGCTCTTGCTTGCCGTGCGCCAGGGCGCTGCTGACGACCGCCAACGAGAAGAGCAAAGCAAGTGCTGCCGAAGCCGCTGTGGTGAGTCCTTTCATCGGGTCTCCTCCCCATGGTTCGAGTGCGAGTCCTCGTCCTCTTCTCCTCGCAGGAACTCCTCCTCTGCCTTTTGCCTCTCGAGCTCTGCAGCGCTCTTCGGGTTGAAGCCCTCCATCTCGCGCACCTCCTGGGGGGTGAGCTGCGGCAGGTGATGAATGAAGAGGGCAAGCTTCCAAGAATCGTCGTCTGCTTTGCCCGCCTCCCCCCAGGCCGGCATGCCGGTCAAGCGAATGCCGTTGTGGATGATGTAGTAGAGCTCGCCATCGGTCTTGCTCTGGGTGGCACGCTCGCGCATGTCGGGCGCCTTTGGATACAGGTTCTGCCCGATCTGAGTCTGGCCGCTGCCGTCGTTGGCGTGGCAGCTGGCGCAGTGGCTGGCGAAGTGCTCGCGAGCCTCAGCCAGCACTTCAGGATTCACCTGGAACGGGTTGGCGGACGACTTGGCGGATGCGGGGATGGCCAGTGACCTCATTGCGTTGGCGATTGCCGCCTCCAAGCTCGAAGGGTTGTCGCGCGCGCTGAATCCTCGCCGCACCATCGTGGCCACGTAGGCAACGCAGGCGATCAGCACCAGGCCTATGACAGCGACCATCGCGGCTCGCTTGCGCATCGTCAGCTCTCTCCAACCCCGCGGTTGAGCCCGGCAGCGCTTCAAGATCGAGCCGGCCGGCGCTGCCCTTCTCGCATTCCTAGTTGACCAAGCTTCTGCCGCATCTCACTCAGGCACCGTTCTTCGCACTTGTCGATCGGCGAGAAGAAGTCGTGGCGGTGCACGATCTTGATCTCGAGCAGGACCTCGTCGCGGTCCTTGAGGTCTGGGGCCACATGGAGCGCCGGCTCGAACGGGCGAATCTCATAGCGTGACGGTCGCTCCTCCTTCGGCAGAACCCACTCCGCGATCTCCTTTAGCGCGGCGTACACCCGAACGCATTCATGACAGCCCGGCGTCACCCCTTTGGGGTGCTCGTGGAGCCCCCAAAGCTGAAGTTCGAATCCGACCTTCACGAACTTGTGGTCGAGGACGTGCGTCTCGGGCAGCACCTCAAAGCGAGCACCGTGACGCAGAGCAAGCTCGCGAAGGTGTGACACATGCTCCTGCGTCTCTAGACCCTCCACTGCAGCCTCCTTCCCAGCCCTTGTCCGCCACGGCCGCTCAAGCAACGGCCGGCCGCTTGCTCGCACGTCCCCGCGATCAGAGAGTCCCGATCCGTAGGGGAATCTAGAGCCGGATCGCGCCTCCCCCCACATCCCAAGGCGCCCTCGGGCAGCAACTTGGCATGTCCACGACCCATGCGCACTCATGTCAGGGCAAGCAAGCGCGCCTCTTTCGGAGTCGTCCCACGAACCATCATCGACGCCATGCGGGCTACCTCCTCACAGGGGCATTGCAGCAGCCCGCAGCGAGATCCCTTGGCAGCTCGGATGAGGACTTTCGCCTGCGCCCCTGGGCAAACTTCCAACGAGCGGCCATGCTTCTCTCAGGCCGCCAGGGGGCGGTTGAGACCAGTGGAGTGGGCCGATGAGCGCGAGCACGAGGAAGCGCCTCATCGTCGCGCTGTCCGCCCTCGGGCTGCTGGCGGCCGGCTTTGCCATCGGCGCCATTGTCTTCCGTCGAGTGCAGCCAAGTGCGCCCGAGGGGGCACCTGGAGGTCGACGAGTCCTCTACTACCGAAGCCCGATGAATCCCCAGGTCACTTCGCCCACTCCGAAGAAGGACGAGATGGGGATGGACTACGTGCCTGTCTATGAGGACGAGGCCGGTCTCGGCGGGGCGGGCGCGCCTAAGCCGCCCGAGGGGGCGGGTCCCAACGCGGTGCGCATCGACCCCCGAGTCACCCAGGAGATCGGGGTGACTGTGGAACGGGCGAAGGTCCGGCAGCTCAGTCGCACCATCCGGACGGTTGGGATCGTGAAGCCCGACGAGCGACGGCTCTACGCAATCACGGTGAAGTTTCCCGGGTGGGTCGAGCACCTTTTCGTGAGCTTCACCGGCGACCGAGTGAAATTCGGAGACCCGCTCGCAGCCATCTACAGCCCGGAGCTGCTTGCCACGCAGCAGGAGTTCCTTCTGGCGCTGCGATACGCGAGGTCGCTTGGCCCCGACGCAGCGCTTCAGACCCGCGACCAGGCCAACGCGTTGCTCCGCAGCGCCCGAAGGCGACTTCTGCTGTGGGACATCAGCGAGAAAGAGATCGACGCACTCGCCCGCCGTGGCTATCCCACCCGTTCGATGACCATCCACGCGCCTGCCGACGGCGTCGTGGTCGAGAAGGAAGTCACCGCAGGCGCCCAGGTCGGTCCAGGGATGACGCTCATGCGCATCGCGGACCTACGCGACGTGTGGGTGTTCGCCCAGATCTACCCCTATCAGCTCTCCTGGATTCACGAGGGGCAGGAAGCAGAGATCCGGGTGTCAGGCGTCCCAGGGCCAGCCCTGAAAGGCCGGCTCGACTACATCCAACCCGTGGTCTCCCAAGAGGCACGAACGGTGGAGGTCCGGATCCAGGTGCCCCAGCCCGGCCACGGCGTCGTCCTCAAGCCGAACATGTACTCGAACGTCGAGATCCGATCTCCGGTCGAGCTCGAGGTCGTAGCCATCCCGGAGCAATCCATCCTTCGGAGCGGCGAGCGGAACATCGCGATCATCGCACTCGGGAACGGCTACTACGAGCCGCGCGAGGTCCAGGTCGGCGTATCCGCCGACGGCTTCGTCGAGATTCAGGAAGGCATCAAGGAAGGCGACAACGTCGTTACGTCCTCGCAGTTCCTGATCGATTCCGAGAGCAACCTGCGCTCTGCCCTGGGCGCGATGGGTGCACCACATGGCGGTCACGGGGCCGGCCCCTCGATTGGTGGAAGCGGCGCTCCGCAGCAGCCCAAGCCCGGCGGGGAGCCTCCGCACAAAGACCACGGAACGCAGAAGGAGGGGGAGATCGCACCGCGGCAGCGATCAGGCGATGACCCTGATGCCGGAGGAGGACACGCCCCAGGCCATGAGGCGCGCTGACCTGCGGTGACCGTTGCGCTTGGGACGCGTCGAGGACGCTCGGGCAACTGGGGAGGCGGGAATGCTGGGCCGAATCATCGAAGCCTCCGTCCGCAACCGCTTCCTCGTTCTGCTGGCGACCGTCTTCCTGATGGGCTGGGGCGCCTACTCGCTGCTCAACACCCCGGTCGACGCTATCCCGGACCTCAGCGACGTCCAGGTCATCATCTACACCGAGTATTCGGGGCAGTCTCCTCGAACGGTCGAGGACCAGGTCACGTATCCCTTGACCACTGCTCTGGTCTCGGTGCCCCGTTCCAAGGTCGTGCGCGGCTATTCGTTCTTCGGGTACTCGCTCGTCTACGTCATCTTCGAGGATGGCACCGATCTGTACTGGGCACGCAGCCGGGTCCTCGAGTACCTGAACTACGCGCAGAAGCGCCTTCCTCGGGACATCGTCCCCGCGCTCGGCCCCGACGCGACCGGAGTCGGCTGGGTCTTCGAGTACACGGTCACCTCCCAGAAGCGCACCCAGGCCGAGCTACGGTCCCTCCTGGACTGTTTCCTGCGCTACCAGCTTGCCTCGGTGCCCGGGGTCGCCGAAGTGGCAAGCATCGGCGGCTTAGTGAAGCAGTACCAGGTGACCGTCGATCCCGACAGGCTGCTCGCCTTCAACCTGCCACTCTCCGACGTGGAGATGGCGATCAGGCAGTCCAACAACGATGTCGGCGGCGAGGTCATCGAGTTCAGCGAGAAGGAGTTCATGGTCCGCGGCCTCGGCTACATCCGCTCGGTCGAGGACGTCCAGGCCATTGCAGTCGGTGTGGACCCGCGGACCGGAACCCCCGTCCACGTGCGCGACGTGGCCAACGTGACGCTGGGACCCCTGATGCGAAGGGGGCTGACGGAGTCGAATGGTGAGGGGGAGGTCGTCACCGGCATCGTCGTCATGCGCTACGGAGAGAACGCGCTCAAGGTGATCGATGGCGTGAAGGCGAAGCTCGCCGAGCTCC
>JACRCT010001058.1 GCA_016218885.1 Deltaproteobacteria bacterium
CGTCCGAAGATCTCGTCCATCATCATGGTGGTCCCACCTCGTGCTCAGGTGCGACGCAAGATGCCTGGTTCGGACCGCCCGCACAATGGGGTCAGAAATCCCGCAGCAATACCCACTGCTTACGACCTTGGAAGGGTTGGCTGTTGGACCTAACTCGGGCTCTGTAGGCCCCGTGCCCCTGCTGTTCACCGAACAAGGCAAGGTCGTCGCGGGGCTCGCCAGCAACTGCAGATGCGCGAGTCACTGCACCGGTCGAAAGGGCAAGAAGACAGGAGCCAACTTCTGGCTCGATGGGGTCGGGCCCGGTGCGAAGTAGGGGCGGCGGCGAATGCCGAGCAGGCGCAAAATCCCTTTGTGCGCTTTTTGCTCCGGGGTCGCCGCCGTGGTGCAGGCCGCCGTCGCAACACCCGCCCCCCATGCGGCGCACGGGGCCGCCGCGGCGCCCATCACGTATCGGCGCGCGAGGCGTGGCTGGCCAAGGCCTTCCGGGAGACCCGGCCGGGCGCCCGTTTCGTCCTGGTGGAGTTCAAGGAGGGCGAGCTCCCAGAGGGGCCTCCCGAGCGCATGAAGATCTCCCGGGCGGAGCTCGTGCGGCTCATGCAGGAGGCTGGCTTCGTGCTCCAGTCGGAGAGGCCGGAGCTGCTTCCCTACCAGACGTTCCTGGTGTTCGCGCGACCCGATCGGAAGTGACCGAGTCCCATCGCGCGGATGGTCTCATCCCTTGAAGGAGACCACGCGCCCCCAGAGGCTCTTGGTGCCCCACAGCCCCGAGCGCAGGCACTCGAGCTGGACGATCTGGCTGTGGTCCACGAAGAGGTTCACCTCCGGGCCCCAGTTCTTCACGTACCAGGCGAACACCTCCGGGTCGGCCGCCTCGAACATCACCTTCTCCAGCCCGAGGCCGTTGATGATCTTGGCGGGCACATCCGTGCGCCAGCGCTGCACGCTCTCGGTGATCCCCTCCGACTCGATCATCACCATGTACGCCCCCGCCGACAGGAAGCGGCGCGCCGTCTGCACCAGCCAGTCGGAGTCCTTGGTCCCCTCCGCGGTGAGCTCCTCGGCCCGGGTGGCGCCGCCGGCGCCGAACTGGATCCCCACCTCGGGCTTGGCCTTTAGGCCCACCTTCTGTACCCGCTCCACCAGCCGCAGCCAGTCGTCGGTGGCGATGCTCAGAAACCCCGCCGAGACCTCGAGGATGTCGAAGCCGACCGACTTGCACTCGTCGATGTACCGGCTCGTCGCCTCCTCTCCCTGGGTGAGCACGTGCTCGATGAACCCGCCGGTGGAGACCTGCACCTCGTATTGGTGGCACAGGTCGATGAGCTCGGTCAGGGCGCGTCGGGAGTAAAGGCAGAACGAGCCTCCCGCGAACTTGAGCGCGTCCACATAGGGGCCCATCGTCTCCAGCACGTCCTGCAGGTAGCGCTTTCCCATGGGTGAGTAGTAAGGCCCGCGGATCTCCGTCACGCCTACGCTCCGCTTCTTGGGAGGGCGCTTGTTCAGCCTGATGGCGCTGAAGGCTCGCTCGCCTCCTGGACCGGTATCTGCTGTTCCCATGAGTGGACCTCCTCCTTCGCCTCCTGCTCTTCCCTCTCCGTAGGGGGTGGCGCACGCACCTGTCCCAGCAGGCGCATCAGGTCTCGGGCCGCCAGGTGATCGAGGTCGGCGACGGCGTCGGCAATCGCCCTTCGTAGCGGCGCAGGGGTGTGGCTCGCGCCCAGCTCGTCGAACTTGCCGAGGGCGGACTCCCAGGTCATGGGCTCCGACCGGAACCCCGGATAGGAGGAGCGCTCGCGAACCAGACGTGGTCCGTCGCGCAGCTCGAGGGTCACCCGCGCCGGCATCTCCTCGGGAAACCGCGCGGAGAGCTCGGGGCGAGGCGTCACCATCACCCGTTGGAGCAGCGACTGGACATCGCTGGCGGCGATACGGGCGGAGGCGAACTGGGCCGGCATCACCTGCCCGTCGAGCAGGGCCACGGCCACGAGGTAGGGCAGGCTGTGGTCGGCCTCCTCCTTGGTGCGCACCACCTTCTTGTCCCCCTCTTCGCCGCCTCCGATGATCGCGAAGGCGACGTCGAAGGTCTCCACCTGGACCCGCTCGATCTCCTCGGCCCGCAAAGGATGGTATCGGTCGCGCAGCTCGAGCACGGCCTCGAGCGCCGATTGGGAGTGGACCTCGGCGTTGTGGCGCTTGAGCACGGTGCGCTCGACGCGTCCCAGGTCTTCGCGGGACCAGTCGATGTCGAAGGGGCCGGAGATGGTCGCCTGGAAGCCCTTCTCTCCCTCTACGGCCTCGAGCGGGCCGGTGACTCCCTGCCGCGCGAGGTAGACCGCCCCGGTGCAGCAGGCGGCAGCGTTGGGAAAGGCGAGCCCCTTCCACTGCGAGAGCGCACCGGTGCGGGTGACCCGCAAGGCGTAAAAGGCCGTCGCGCAGATTGCCAGAGCATGGGCCGTCCGCTCGCGATCGAGCCCCAGCGCTCGCGAGACTCCGGCGCCGATCGAGAAGCAGCCCTGCGCCGTATGGTCGAAGCCGCGGGCGCGCACGGGCGCCTCGTCGCTGAGACGGCACTGGACCTGGTACGCGAGCGCCAGCGCTGCGAGCAGGTCCCTGCCGCTCGCGTCGGCGTGCTCGGCGGCAGCCAGGACCGCCGAAAGGTTGTCGCTCGGGTGGCAGGTCTCGCCCTTGGCCAGGTAGCTGTCGTTGAAGTCCAGGTAACGCACGAGGGCGCCGTTGTAGAGCGCGGCGCGGTCCGGAGGCGCGGACCCGCCTCCGATGAGGGTGCAGGGACCTTGGTTGGAGAGCTCCTCGACATGGGCGCGGACCCGCGAGGTCACCTCGCTTCCCAATGCCCCCAGGGCACAGCCCAGCGAATCGAGGAGCCGGAGCTTGATGGCGTCCCGGGTCTTGGCCGGGACGTCCGACCAGTCGGCCCTGACGCTGAAGTCCGCCAACCTCTGGATGAAGGTCATCGCACTCGATCTCCGGCACCGGTCCTCAAGTTGAGGGTCCGAGGTCGAGGAGGCATGGGAAGAGGACGGGCCTCGTCGCCTGGCTTCTGGCCCTCGATGTAGTCTGCCGGGCGGGGAGTGGGACAGGAGCTCTCGATGAAGGCCGCGGTCAGCGCAGTGGTGCGCGGAACGGATGGGGATCGTCGTTGCTTCTGGGCCGACGGCGACCCGCTCTACGAGCGCTACCACGACACCGAGTGGGGTTTCCCGGTGGCCGACGATGGCCGGCTGTTTGAGAAGATCTGCCTCGAAGGCTTTCAGGCGGGATTGAGCTGGCTGACCATCCTCCGCAAGCGCGAGGCGTTCCGCGAGGCCTTCGAGGGCTTCGACTTCGAGCGGGTGGCCCGCTTCGGTGCCCGGCAGGTCCAGGCGCTACTCAAGAACGAGGGCATCGTTCGCCACCGAGGGAAGATCGAGTCGGCGGTGAACAACGCCCGACGCGCGCTCGAGTTGGCCGAGGAGCAGGGCTCGCTCGCCGCCTGGTTCTGGGGCTTCGAGCCCTAACCCATGTCGCGCCCGGGTCTGAGAAACCGCGAGGACCTGGCCCAGCGGGCCACCTCACCCGAGTCGGTGGCCATGGCGCGGGAGCTGAAGCGGCGCGGCTGGACGTTCGTCGGGCCCACCACCCTCTACGCCTTCATGCAGGCGGTAGGGCTGGTGGACGACCACTTCGAGGGCTGTGCGACCCGCCGCGAGGTGGAGGTGGCGCGGGGGCAGTTCAGGCGGCCGCGGTAGCGAGCTTCGCCAACGCCTGCGGACCGCGAGCGAAGTGGTGGGAACCTGCACGACGTCGTGCAGCTTCAGGGCCGGAGCGGCGTCTCCCGAGAGCGAGCCGAGGGATCATGCACGACGTCGTGCATGATCGGCCGATGGCGAGGCGGACCCGAGAGCGAAGTGGTAGGGACCTGCACGATGTCGTGCGGCGCTTGGGACGCAGAGAAAACCGGGCGACTGCGCGTGGCGGGGCTGGCTTCCGCTCACCGAGCTGACGCGCTCCGGCAGGTCACGCGCCCTTCCGGAGCTCTCCGGAGACGGGGCGGTCCTCTATGCCGAGGAAGGATTCGATTCGCTGCTCGAGGAAGAGCGCCTGCTCGGGCTTCTCCAGGCGGCCGATGAGCTTGAGCGGCTTGGTCCCGGTCCGCAAGACCGCCATCAGGTCATAGGTGTAGCTCGTGCCATTCTTGCCGCGGTGCACGACCTCCACGCAATAGAGCTGCTCGATGGAGGTCGCCGAGAGCTCACGGTTTCCAGGCCAGGGCAGCGGGGAGTGGCGCACTCGGAGCATTCCGCTGCCCACCTCAAGCCGGGTGCGGTTGATCAAGAGAGCCAGGGTGTACCAGCTCAGCCCCGCGCCGATCGCGACGTGGATCAGAGGAAAGAGGAGCATCATCGCCGGGGCCTCGCCGGAGCTGAAGGAGAGGCCGTACCAGAGGACCAGGAAGCCGTCCCAGAAGCAGCAGAAGAAGATGAGGAAGATCGCCGCCAAGGTGAACCAGCGCCACTCGATCGACAGGGTGCTGCCCTGCTGCTCCACCTTGAAGCGTTTGGGGATGGCGACCTCGGCGCGCGAGGCGGGCCGCTCGGGAGGTCCTCCCGCGGGCTCGCGCGAGAGGAGGTCCATCACCGCATGGCAGGCGCGGCACTTGGCGATCCCCAGGTCGGCGTGGACGTCCTCGGCGTGGATGTTCAGGCTGCAGCGCTTGCACCGAAGCTCGTTCATGGCGTTGCTCCAGAGGGCGATCGTGTAGCGGCATTGTACAGCCCCTCGTCGAGCACCACGGGCACGAGCAGAAGACAGGGGCAGGCGTAGCTGCAGCATTGGCGCGCGGCGCCACGCCACAGAAACCTACCGAGCGAGTTACGACCCCGTGGGGAACGCGCGGAACTCGTTGCTCTTCTCGTCCGCGATGACCTGCAGCGGCATCTCCAGGGTGGCGACCGGCTGCTCTTCCACGACGCGCGGTCTCTCTACCGGGCTTGCTGAAGAACAGGAAGGTGGGAACACC
>JACRCT010001068.1 GCA_016218885.1 Deltaproteobacteria bacterium
CCCCCGTCGATGGACGCCCGTCGTGCAGGTGATGACGGCCATGGCGCCGTTGCGGCACATCACGCGACCCTGCACGAAGCGATCGCTCGGCCCGGGAGGGGAGCCGGGAACGGTCAGCTGGAAGTCGACGACGTTCGGATCGCCAGGCGAGGTGACGAACTCGGGCTTCACCTTCTTGGAGACTGCGATTGCCGCCTCGGAGGCAGCACGCCGCACCAGGTCCGGGCAGGAAGCAGGGTCGCCCAGCACCGGCGCCAGCGAGAGGGACATGGAGGAGAAGTTGTCGGGTGCGGCCAGGTCGGCGCGATCGCTCCTCTTGGTCGCCTGGTACCAGTCGCCAGGAGCCTCGACGTGAGCCTCCACCTCCCGGCCGCCCAAGAATCGGGCGTCGGAGCGCAGGGTCACGACCTTGGAGACCGGCGCGCAGGACGTCATCGCGAGACCGAGGGCGAGGCTCAGGAAGATGCGGGAGGCTTTCATCGGTTGGCTCCGTCGTCGGGCTGTCTGCGATGGGGATGGGACTGCGTGAGCTCGAAGGTGCGCGAGGGCCGGGTCGCCTGGCGCCCGGGCCCCCGTGGCCGACCGTTCATAAGCCGACGGCCACCCACGGTCAAGACACCCCAAGGAGCGCTCCCGGAGCGGCGCCGCGGAGTCGGAGCGATGTGCCCATTTCCAAGCGCGGCGTGTAGACTGCCGCGCCTCCGCTCGCCCAACCCGAGCCAACAGCCAAGGAGCCGCCATGAGCAACGTCCATCGCATCTCCCAGAAGGCCGCGAACGTCCCGCCCTCGGGGATCCGCCGCTTCTTCGACATCGCGGCCACCATGAAGGACGTGATCTCGCTGGGGATCGGCGAGCCCGACTTCACCACCCCCAAGCACATCCTCGACGCCGGGTGCCAGGCGCTGATGAGGGGCGAGACCCACTACACCTCCAACTCCGGCATCCTCGAGCTGCGCCAGGCCATCTCCAGCCAGTACGAGAAGCTCTACGGCGTCACCTACGACCCCGAGAAGGAGCTGGTCATCACCGTGGGCGGCTCCGAGGCCATCCAGGTGGCGATGCTGGCCCTCATCGACCCCGGCGACGAGGTGATCGTCGTCGAGCCCTCCTTCGTGGCCTACAAGCCCACCGTGGTCTTCGCTGGCGGCACGCCGGTGGTGGTCGAGACCCGGGTGGAGAACGACTTCCAGGTCACGGCAGCGGACATCGAGAAGAAGATCACGCCCAAGACGCGGATGCTCTTCATCGGCTACCCCAACAACCCCACCGGCGCCGTGATGAGCCGGGAGCGGCTGATGGAGCTGGCCGAGCTGGCCAAGAAGCACGACCTGTTGGTGATGAGCGACGAGCTCTACGACCGGCTGGTCTACGGCACCCATCAGCACGTCTGCCTCGCCTCGCTCCCGGGGATGAAGGAGCGCACCATCCTCATCGGCGGCTTCTCGAAGAACTACGCCATGACCGGGTGGCGGGTGGGCTTCATCGGCGCCAACCCCGAGCTGCTCTCCGCCATCCGCAAGGTGCACCAGTACGTGATCATGAGCGCACCGACCATGAGCCAGATCGCCGCACTCGAGGCGATCCAGCATGGCGAGATGAGCGTCAAGGAGATGCACGACGAGTACGACAAGCGGCGCCAGCTCATCGTGTCCGGGCTCAACCGCATCGGCCTGCCCACCTTCGAGCCCAAGGGCGCCTTCTACTGCTTCCCCGACATCCGCCCCACCGGGCTGACCAGCGAGGAGTTCTCCGAGAAGCTGATCTACGAGGAGCACGTGGCAGCCGTCCCCGGCACCGCGTTCGGCGCCTGCGGCGAGGGCTTCATCCGCATGGCCTACGCCAACTCCACGCAGAACATCCAGGAGGCGCTCAACCGCATCGAGCGCTTCGCCAAGAAGCACATCAAGCGCTAGCCCAACCTTCGCACGACTGAGCCCCATTTCGCTCTGGCCGGCTTCATCGGCCAGAGCAAAATGGGGCGACCCAGTAATCGCGCGCGGGCTAGTTGAAGGAACCGAAGCCTGGCCACCCGGAGTCTCCCTGGGGAAGAGGCGAGGCAGGTTGTGGTTTTCGGATCCGTCGCGGCGGGGCGGTCTTCAGACCGCGCGCGGATGTCGCAAGTCAGTTCAGCGCAGGCGTTTTCTCCCCTGGGTTACGGAGACGTCTCCGTAACTTTGGGAGACTCTTCGACAATACTCATAGTCGCGCGCGGATCTCCCCAGCGGCCGCTCCCTCCGTGGTTTCCAAGGGATGTGCCTGCGTCCCGCGAAGCGATGGACAAGCGGATAGGTTGTCCGCCTACTTCGCTTCCTTGCCCTTGAGCCAGGCGGCGATCAGGTCGATGGGCACCGGGAATATGGTGGTGGAGTTCTTCTCCGCGGCGATCTCCACCAGGGTCTGCAGGTAGCGCAGCTGCAGCGAGGCGGGGCTGCGGCCGAGGATCTCCGAGGCCTGGGCCAGCTTCTCCGAGGCCTGGAACTCACCCTCGGCGGCGATGATCTTGGCGCGCCGCTCGCGCTCCGCCTCGGCCTGCTTGGCCATGGCGCGGCGCATCTCCTGCGGCAGGTCGACGTCCTTGACCTCGACGTTGGCGATCTTGATGCCCCACGGCTCGGTGTGCTGGTCGAGCACCTCCTGCAGGTGCTTGTTGATCTTCTCGCGCTGCGAGAGCAGGTCGTCGAGCTCCTGCTGGCCGAGGATCGCCCGCAGCGTGGTCTGCGCGAGCTGGCTGGTGGCGTAGAGGAAGTCCTCGACCTGGATGATGGCCTTCTCGGCGCTCACCACCCGGAAGTAGAGGACGGCGTTGACCTTCACCGACACGTTGTCCCGGGTGATCACGTCTTGCGGGGGCACGTCACGGGCCACGGTGCGCATGTCCACGATGACCATCCGGTCGAGGAGCGGGATGATCACGTTGAGCCCGGGCTTGCGCGTGCCCGCGAAACGGCCCAGCCGGAAGACGATGCCGTTCTCGTACTGGTTGACGATGCGCACGCCCGCCGCGAGGAGCGCGACGACGATCACGATCGGAATGACGATGGTCCACATGTCCGCCTCGCTTGTCTCGCGGCCGTCAGGCCACGTCCTTGGGGGTTACCGTCGCCACCAGGCCTTCCACCTTCACGACCTTCACGTGCAGGCCCGGCGCGAGGGGTTGCGCCGCCCGCGCCTGCCAGAGCTCGCCGTGCACCCGGATCTGCCCAGACGTTGGGCCGACCTGATCCAGCACCACGCCCTCCTCGCCCACGAGCCCCGCCTCCCCCACCGTCTCGGGCATGCGGCGCGAGGCAGCCACCTTCCACACCACCACCGCGAGCACCGCGCCCACGGTGAGCAGGACCGGCAGCACCATCGTCCAATCCACCCCGAAGTCACGGTCGACCAGGTAGCTGGGGTTGGCGGGGTCCACGAGCAGGAAGCCCCCGATGCCCAGGCAGAGGATGCCGCCGATGGCCAAGAGCCCCCACCCCGTGGCCACGTAGAACTCCGCGGCGATGAGCACGCCGCCGGCGAGCATCAGGACCAGCGCGCCGGTGCGCACCGGAAGCATGCGCGTGGCGATGAGCCCGATGGCCAGGCTGATGGCGCCGAGCACGCCCGGGAAGATCGTCCCCGGGTGATAGAGCTCGGCCAGAATGCCCAGCATCCCCAGCCCGATGAACAGGAAGGCGAAGTTCGGGTCGCCCAGCGCGTCGAGGAGGCGCTCACGCGGGGTCATGGAGATCTTGGCCAGCGGCACGCCCAGGGTCTCGAGGCGGGCCTTGCCCAGCGCAGTCTCGATCTCCTTTCCGTCGAGCCCTCGGACGAGCTCGGTCACGTCTGACGAGATGACGTCGATCACCTTGAGCCGCAACGCCTCCTCGGCGGGGACGGATACGCTGTCGCGCACCGCCTTGGCGGCCCACTCCACGTTGCGCCGCCGCTGCTGGGCGATGCCCTCGGCCCAGGCCGCGAGATCGTTGGTGATCTTCTCGTTCATCGTCTCGTCGGGCTTCTCGGTGCCTCCCCCGGGTCCCATGGCCACCGGGTGCGCGGCCCCGATGTTGGTGGCGGGGGCCATGGCCGCGACGTGCGAGGCCAGAGTGATGAAGACGCCGGCCGAGCCCGCCCGGGCGCCGCCGGGACCTATCCACACGATCACCGGGATGGGCGAGGCCAGCTCGGCCTTCACGATCTCGCGGGTGGACTCGACCATGCCCCCTGGAGTGTCGAGGCGGATCACGATCGCCTGATAGCCCTCGGAGGGGGCCCTCTCGATGGCGCGCACCAGAAAGCCGGCGCTGCCCGGGTTGACCGAGCCATCGAGCTCCACCAGGGCTACGGGGCGCACGGCCGGGACGGATGCATTCGCACGCAGCAGGGCGCAAGCCCCGAACGTCACGAGCACAGCTGCTGCCAACCGAACCGGAGAGACCTTCACGACCAGCCCCCTCTGCCTGCTGAAGGACTACCTCCGCGCGGGCTCCTTGCCGAAGACCTTCATGACCTGCTGCAGATCCTCCCAGACCTTCTTCTTCTCCGAAGGCGAGCGCAGCAGGTAGGCAGGGTGAAAGGTGGGCATCAGCCGGATGCCACAGTACTCCCTCCAGTTTCCTCGCAAGCGAGTGATGGAGGTCTCATCCCGCAAGAGCGTCTGCGCCGCGAACTTGCCCAAGGTGACGATGACCCTGGGCTTGAGGCTCGCCAGCTGCTGCTTGAGGAAGGGTTCGCAGGCCTGGATCTCGTCGGGCTCAGGGTTGCGGTTGCCCGGCGGGCGGCACTTCACCACGTTGCAGATGTAGACCTCGTCGCGGGTGTAGCCCATCGCCTCGATCATCTTGGTGAGCAGCTGCCCGGCGGCCCCGACGAAGGGAATGCCCTGCTCGTCCTCGTCGGCTCCCGGCCCCTCGCCCACGAAGACGAGCTCGGCCTTGGGGCTGCCCACGCCGAAGACGATGTTCTTGCGCTTGCTCGACAACTTGCAGCGCGTGCAAGCTCCGAGCTCCGCCCGAATCTGCTCCAGCGTCTTGGGAGCCGCGCCCTCCAGCCTTGCACCCGAGGGCGCAGGCAGAGGCGCCACCGGTCTGGGCTCGGCGCGAGCAGCCGGCGCGGGCCTGTTCACGATGACGTTGGCGGCAGCAGGCGGCGGCAGAGGCGCCGGCGGCGCAACGGGCTTGGCGGGAGAGGACGTCGTCGCGGCCCGCTGCTCGGGGGCGCCCACGGTGGCTCGCACCGCCGCACGCAGGGACACCTGCGGGCCGGCAGACTCCGAAGCCTCGGGTGACGACGACACCGGTGCGGCGCTGGCGGCTGCTTGCGGAGCCTTGGGGAGCGCAGGGACCTCGCGCACCCCCGTGTCGCGCAGCCACTCCAGGTGGCCTCGCAGATCGGCAGCGAGGCTCGCCAGCTCTTCGCGATCGCCCGCCGCCATGCGCGCCTCCTGCCACCTTCGCCCTCTCCCCTTGGGAGAGGGCTGGGGTAAGGGCTCCAGCCGAGACGCTGATGTTAGCCCGGCTTGGCAGCCGAGGGCGCCGTCGCCTCGGCGTGGTGGCTCTTGCCCCTCAGCTCGTCCAGCCAGATGGTGACGGGGCTGGCGATGTAGATCGAGGAGTAGGTGCCCACGAAGATGCCCAGGAACATGGCCGCGGCGAAGTCCCAGATCTGACCGACGCCGAAGATGAGCAGCCCCACCAGCGCCAGGATGGTAGTGAAGGAAGTGAGGATCGTCCGCGACAGGGTCTCGTTGATCGAGATGTTGATGAGCTGGGGAAGCGCCATGCCCTTGATCTTGGTCAGGTTCTCACGGATTCGATCGTAGACGACGATGGTGTCGTTGACCGAGTAGCCGACGATGGTGAGCAGCACCGCCACCGAGGTCAGGTTGAACTCGCGGCGGGAGACCACGAAGTAGCCGAAGACCACGATGATGTCGTGGAACATGGCGACGACCGCGCCGGGGGCGAAGCGCGTGTCGAAGCGCAGGGCGATGTAGGCGAGGATGGCGATGGCCGCGTAGAGCACCGCCAGGATTCCCTTGCGCTGCAGCTGCTTGCCGACCTGGGGGCCGACGTACTCGACGCGGCGCAGCTCGGCCTGGGGGAGCAGCTTCTTGCCCGCGGCCTCCTTCAGCGACGCATCGACCTTCGCCGAGATGCCGCTGGTGATGACCGTGAAGCCGCCGCCCAGGGTGCGCAGTTCCTGCACCTTGATCCCCGTGCCCTCGAGCACCGAGCGCACGTCAGCCGCGGCAGGGACCTTCTTGAACCGCAGCTCGATCTTGTCGCCGAACTCCTCGTTGAAGTCGAAGCTCGCGAAGTCGGGGCCGAACCTGGCCTTGACCGCGTCCTCGGCCTTCTTGGCCTGCTCCTGGGTCAGCAGCGAGATGCGGCCCACGCGGATGAGGAAGGAGTTGTCGGAGGGCGGCCCGAAGACCTGCACCGTGGCGTCCTTGAAGCCGGCCGCCTCGACCGCCTCGCGCACCGCCACGTCCTTGACCGGCTCGGCGAACTTGACCTCCAGCTCCGAGCCGCCGGCGAAATCGACGCCCCAATTGAGCTTGAAGGCGCCCACGGCGACGAGCACCAGCAGGTTGACGATGATCGACCCGACGATGAAGTAGTTCTTGTACTTGATGAAGTTGATGCTGGTGTTGTGCGGAATCAGCTCCATGAAACCGTCTCCCTTGAGGCCATCGACATATCGGTGGTGGATGGCGCCCTCTGGGCGCCATTGGCGAGATCCCTAAGGCATCACACCGAGATCTTGTTCCATCCCTTGCCGATGATGAGCCAGTCCATGATGGCCCGGGTTACCACGATTGCCGTGAACATCGAGACGCAGATGCCGATGATCAGCATCACCGCGAAGCCACGCACCGGTCCGGTGCCGTAGTTGAGGAGCACCAGGCCTGCGGCGAGCGTGGTGACGTTGGCGTCGAAGATGGTCCAGAACGCCCGGCCGTAGCCGGCCTCGAGCGCCGCGCGCATGGTCTTGCCGTGTCGCAGCTCCTCGCGAATGCGCTCATTGATGAGCACGTTGGCGTCCACCGCCATGCCCAGGGTCAGCACGAAGCCGGCGATGCCGGGCAAGGTCAGGGTGGCGTTGAAAGCGGCCATGGCCGCGAGGTTGAGGATGGCGTTGAGGATCAACGCCACGTTGGCCACCATGCCAGTGGTCCGGTAGTAGAAGGCCATGAAGAGGACGACGAGCACCATGCCCACGGCCACCGCCAGCTCGCCCTTGCGGATCAGCTCCGGCCCGAGGGAGGCGCCGACGGTGCGCTCCTCTCCGATGGTCACTGGCGCAGGCAATGCGCCGGCCTTGAGGACCAGGGCGAGGACGCTGGCCTCGTCCATCAGCTCCTGGTAGGGGCGCAGCCCGCCCAGGGTGATCTGGGCGCTGCCGCCGGCGATCTTGGTTTGGATGACGGGAGCGGACTCGACGGTCTTGTCGAGGACGATGGCCATGCGACGATGGACGTTGTCGCCGGTGACGCGCTCGAATTCGGAAGCACCGGTGGGATTGAAACCCAGCGAGACGTAGGGCTTGGAAGTGGGGCCACCCTGCTCCTGCGCCACGTGGGCCTCGCTGACCGCCTCGCCAGTGAGCTCGGTCTTGGACTTGAGGAGGTAGGTCCGGTAGCCATCGCAAGCGTTCTTCTTGATCTTCGAGGCGATGCACTCCATGCCCATCTCCCGGTCGGCGGGCATCTTGGGCTCGGCAGTCTTCTCGACCAGCTCCTCGAGCACCTTGCGGGCGCTCTCGCCCATCACCTTGAGGTAGGGCGGGTTGAGCGTCACGCCGCCCGGCCCCTCGACGCGCTCGAAATCGCGGGTGATGCGGTTACCGCGCCAGGCGAGGTACTCCTCGGTGCGGCCGCCCTCGGCGGTCTCGGTCTCGAGCTGGGCGCCCTCGGGCGGGGCCTTCTTCACGGCCTCGAACAGGTCGTTGAAGTAGGTGGTCTCGTCGTCGGCGATCTTGAACTCGAGCTGCGCGGTCTTCCCCAAGAGCTCCTTGGCCTTGACGGGGTCGTTGAAGCCGGGCAACTGCACGAGGATCGAGTTGTCACCGCGCTTGGCAATGACGGGCTCGGTCACGCCCCAGGCGTTGACGCGGTTGGAGATGACCTTGAGCGCCTGGTCGATGGCGTTCTCGCGGTCGTACTTGACCTGCTGCTCCTGGAAGGCGAAGGCGATACCCGGGGCGCCGTCGGCGGGCACCTCGTGCATGTCGCCCCAGTACTCCTTGGCCGCCTTCTCGAAGCGCTCCAGGTCGGCCTTGTTCTCGGCGCTGACCTTGACCTTCATCCCCTCGGCGACGACGTTCACTCCAGTGAGATTCTTCTCCTTGGCCCAGGCGATGAACTGGTCGCCGCGATGGGTGACCTTCTGCCGGAGGGCAGTGTCGGTGTCGACACCCAGGACCAGGTGGATGCCGCCCTGCAGGTCGAGGCCCAAGTTGAGCTTGGTCTTGGAGCCCGGGGCCCAAGAAGGCAGCACCGCCTGAAGCTTCTCAGGGTTGTTCCGGTCCTCCTGTGGCAGCCGGAAGTAATAGAAAGACGGCACCAGCAGCCACACCGCGAACAGCGCGATGGCGACGATGAAGCCGACCCTCCAATAGAACGCGCGATCCATCAGGTTCCCCTTGCGAGCTTCTTGGCTGCCGCCTTGAAACGGATGCGAGGCGGCGAACGATTCCGCTTGAGAGACTTTTTGACCGAGGCCGGACCTACTTGTCCTTGTCCTTCTCCGCCGCCTTCTCCGACTTGGGCTCTTCCTCCAGCAGGCCCTCTGGAGCCTTGCTGGAGACAGCGCTGCCGAGCACGCGCAGCCGCACCGAGGGAGCGACCTCGAGCACGAGGAACTTGTCGGCGACCGCATGGACCTTGCCGATCAGCCCGCCGCTGGTGACCACCACGTCGCCCTTCTTGAGGGCGGCGAGCATCGCCTTGTGCTCCTTCATCTGCTTGGACTGCGGGCGGATGAGGAAGAAGTAGAAGATGACCACCATCACGGCGAGGAAGCCGAAAGTCATCAGCGGGCTGCTCTGCTGCCCGGCAGCCTGAGCCAGAAGGCCGTCGAGGACGGCGCGAGCCAGGTCAGCGCCCTGGATGGCGGCCAACGTTGCGAGCTGCACGGCAACCTCACTTTCGGCAGTAACGATCTACTGGAAATCCTCTGAGAAACGGGATTCTTTCGAAACCCACCAACTCCAACATCCTGCCTCGGAGATACCTGACGCCCGCAGAATCCACGACGGGCATCATCAGGCCTTTGAAGGGCGGCGGTTCTAGCAGAGCGATGGACAGGCAGCAACCGAAAACCTGCGTCCTGCCGTTTGGTTGGCTCTCCTGACAGCCTCAAGGCAACCCTCGGTTGACGCCCCGAGGACCGGCCGCCAGAATCCGCCGGCCTGACCTTTCTGACCTTTCGGGAGGTGTCCGATGCGCGCGATGGTGCTGACCGGCCACGGGGGGCCCGACAAGCTGCAGATGCAGGAGCTGCCCGACCCCGTCCCCAAGGCCCACGAGGTGCGGGTGCGGGTGAAGGCCTGCGCGCTCAACCACTTGGATCTCTTCGTGCGCGAGGGCTGGCCCAAGCTCAAGCTCGAGCTGCCTCACGTGCTGGGCAGCGACGTGGCAGGGGTCGTGGACCTGGCAGGGGCCGAGGCTTCTGACTTGCCGGCCGGCACACCGGTGATGGTCAACCCGGGCGTCTCCTGCGGCGCCTGCCGCGAGTGCCTGTCCGGGCGCGACAACCGCTGCCGGGGCTACCACATCCTGGGCGAGCACTCGCGCGGCGGATATGCCCAATAGGCGTGGACGCCGACCCAATCGGCGCGTGTCGCCGCCCCTGCCGCTTGAGCTAAAAACTGTTTAAGTTCCTGCCTCTGCCCACCAATCGCCGCACCCGGCGAGAGCC
>JACRCT010001069.1 GCA_016218885.1 Deltaproteobacteria bacterium
GCGGGCTCGCCCGTCGTCACCTTCGAGCAAGGCAACAGCGTCTGCGAGACCTACCAGTCGTGCAGCGGCGGCGCCGAGGTGACGCTCTGCAGCGTCGACGGCCCCCATGGGCTGTACAACAACCCCGACGTGGACATCGCCGCTACCGCCTGGCAGTCGCTGTCACGGTTCTCGCTTCCCCGCTGATCCGTCCTAGGAGGCTCCCGAGGGCCGAGCGCCGTCTTTTCCATCGAGGGGACGGGCCGTGGGCGGCAGGAAGCCGTCCACGGCCCGTCCACTCCTGCGCTGGCGATGCGAGGGCGCTATCGCAGGCCGTGCTTGCGAATGAGCGAGCTCAGGTACGTGCGGTCCATCTCCGCCTTGCGTGCCGCTTCGGAGACATTGCCCCCGGCGTTCTGCAGGAGGTCCCGTAGATAGTGGCGCTCGAACTTGTCGAGCAATCGCGAACGGGCCTCCTTGTAAGGCAGGCCCAGGACCGGCTGCAGGTGGACCACCGCTTCCGGCTCCTCCTCCTCGGCGACGGCGCCGTCGAAGGCGGGGGGCTCGCCAAGGGCCAGCGTGGCTTCCAGCACGTTGCGCAGCTCGCGGACGTTTCCCGGCCAGCGATGCCGGCAGAGCAGATCCATGGTCGCCGGCGAGACGAGATTCTCGGCTCTGCCGGCGTAGCCGAGCTCGTGCATGAAGTGCTCGGCCAAGAGGGGGATGTCCTCCACGCGCTCGCGCAGCGGGGGCACGAGCAGCGTGGCCACCGCGACTCGGTAGAAGAGGTCCAGCCGGAAGCTGCCGTCGTTGACGTCGGCGCGCAGGTCGCGATTGGTCGCGCATACCAGGCGCACATTCACGCGGATCTCGCCGGAGCCACCCAGGCGAGAGAAGCGCTTGCGCTCGAGCACGCCCAGCAGGTTGGCCTGCATCTCGGCGGGCAGTTCCCCGATCTCGTCGAGGTACACCGTGCCCCCGTTGGCGCGCTCGAAAGCTCCCTGGTGCTGGCGCTCGGCCCCCGTGAAGGCGCCGCGCTCATGGCCGAACAGGTGGCTGGCGATGAGGGTCGGCGAGAGCGTCCCGCAGTCGACGGTGACGAAGGGCTGGCCCCGACGGCCGCTCAGATCGTGGATCGCCCTGGCCACCAGCTCCTTGCCGGTGCCGGACTCTCCCTGGACGAGGACTGAGGTGTCGGTCTTGGCCAGGCGCTCGACGAGCGCCATCATGCGGCGCATCACGGCTGACTGGCCATGCAGGCCGGCGAGGGTCTGCGCCTGACACACCTCGACCGCGCCGCGCTTGCCCTCGGCCACCTTCAGCTGCGTGCGGCCCAGCGTGAGCACCGTCTCGGGAGGAACGGCTGCGCGCTCGATCCTCACCTGGTTGACCAGGGTGCCGTTCGTCGAGCCGTGATCGCACACCAGGACATGGGCGCCCTGCCGGACGAGATCGACGTGGTAGCGCGAGACGGTCTCGTCGCTCAAGCGCAGGTCGTTGCCTGCCGCGGTGCCGACGGTGATGACGTCGCTGTCGGCGCACAGCTCCAGCCCGGCGTCCGGTCCGGCGACGATCTTCGCCTGCAACGTCTCAATCGGCAGGCCGGAGTGATGGAACGACAAGGTGCCCTTATGCATTTAGAGGCTCCGGGCGGCAGACGAACGGGTACTTCCGGAACGCACGACCTGGAACCTGGAGCCCCGGCAGGCCTATCGGCCGCCCGCCTGCCAGGTTGGGCACGAAGGCTACCACACGTCGGGCGATCGGCTGCAGTCGCCTTCGAGGTGGTCTTCGACCATCGGGCACTTGAGCTTGAGCGTCTCCCCGGGGCGAATGCGCACGTGGCGCACGATGGCCTTCTCGCCATTCTCGGGCGAGAGCGTCAACTCGTGGACCCCGGCGGCCAGCTCCAGACGATAGATCGGGGTGCTGCCGTGCGAGCGACCGGCGATGGTGACCTTGCTCCAGGGCGCCGTGACCAGGCTCAAATACCCGGCCCTTACCGGCTCGGCCCCCGTTTTGCTCGCTGCCACCGTCGCCTTCCCACGCCCGTCCCGCTCCGTTCGCCTGTTGTTCTCGTGCACCAGAGGCGGCTGGGGTGCCCGCGTCCCCCTGTTTTCATCGACTGGGACCTCCGGCGGGCTCTCGGCGGCCAGAGCCCTGGCGACTCGATTCTCAGTGGCCCCGCCGTCCGTCACCGGGCCCACGCCGGGTGCTGCCTCGCCTGGCCTGGCCGACGGGGGCGGCAGCGCCACGGGAGAGGTTCGGCCCGTGATCGGTGACTGGAGCAGCCAGATCGCCAGAGCGGCGGCTGCCGCCGCGGATGCCGTCAGGGCGAGCGGCCGCCGATGTGCTCGTGGACGCTTGGGCGCCACCCCGCGCTCGACGGTGGCCCGCTCCTCGCTGGCGCCCCCGACCTCGTCCCGCCCCGGCGGCGGCCTCGCCGCGGCGGGCAGGACACCGAAATCCACGACATAGTTCGGCGCTTCCACTTCGGGAGAAGGCGTCAGGCGCCGCCGGATCTCGTCGCCAGCGACGCGGCCAACGAAGGCAGCGACATCGCGCGTATCCGTCGGCGAGGACTGGGTCTGCAAGTACTGCCCAAGCGCGGCTGCCACCTCGCTGCAGTCCTGGAAGCGCTCATTACGCTCTGGCGTGAGCATTCGCGAGGCGATGGCGTCGAGAGCCGAAGGCACCTCCGGCGCCACCGACGAAGGCAAAGGAATGGCGAAGGTGGCGGGCTGCGCGAACCTGCTCGGAATGACGCCGTTGTAGAGCCGGCACTGGGTGCACAGCTCCCAGAGGACGACCCCGAGCGAGAATTGATCGCTCCGGGCGTCGACCTCCTTTTCCCCGAGAGCCTGCTCGGGAGAGAGGTAGCCGAGCTTGCCCTTGACCATGCCGGTCTCGGTACGGGCCGTGCGGAGCTCGGCCTTGGCGATTCCGAAATCGACGAGCTTGGTGACCCCGTCCATACGCACCATGATGTTGGACGGGCTGACGTCGCGATGGACCAGGCGCAGCGGACGCCCCGCGGAGTCCGTTGCCGCATGGGCGTGATTGAGGCCCATGGCGACGTCATGCACGATGCGGGCGGCGACCGGGAAGGGCATCTGGCTGCCCTGCTCATCCATTCTCTCGGACAGCCTTGCGAGATCGACGCCGTGAACGTATTCCATGGCGATGTAATAGGTATTGTGCCACCGCCCCACCTCGTAGATGGACATGATATTCGGATGATTGAGGTTGGCGGCAAGGCGTGCTTCGTCGAGGAATTGCTCGATGAATCTCTGGTTGGCGTTGAATTGAGGCAGCAGACGCTTGAGAATGACGTGGCGCTCGAAACCTGAAACCCCCGTCTGCTGCGCCAGATAGATCTCGCCCATGCCGCCGACTGCGAGGCGCCGGATCACCTGGTACTTGTCGAAGACGATCTCGCCCAAAGCGCGGAGATTCTAGCGCACCGCGCCGGCCCACGCGGGATCCTGGGGAGTGGAATCTCTCGAAACATGAGCAGGAATGACATTCACTCCCGGATCGTGGCAACGGAACGCGCCTCTTGGCCGCACCCGCGCCCGAGGGTACTCTGCCAGCTCATGGGGGCGAAGAGAGCATGGCTCGCGGCGGTGGTGGTGGCGCTCTGTTCGGCTGCCCCGAGCGCCTCGTTGGCGGCGCGAGCGGCCCGCAAGAAGGCCGCCAGCGACCTGGCCGCGTCTGAGCTCGTCTCTGCGGCCCAAACCCTCTACGACGATCTCGAGTACGAGCAGGTGGCTACCACCGCCAAGGCAGCGCTCGAGCGCCGTGACCTGACCCCAGACCAGCGCTTGAAGATCTTCGAGCTCCAGGCGTGCGCGCTCGCCATCGCTGGCGACCCGCTGGCAGCCGAGGCGCCCTTCCGTTTCATCTTGCGCAGCAACCCGAGCTACGACCTGCCGGCCAGCTCCCCGCCCCAAATTCTGCGCGTGCTGCGGAAGGTGCAGATCGAGGAGCGGGCCTTGGCCGAGCAGCTGCGCGAGCAGCAGCGACGCGCCCTGCTGCAGACGCTCCACATCGAGGGCGAGGTGGGCCCGCAGGTCCCCGGGGGCGAGCCGCTCGATCTCTCGTTCCGCCTGCGCGATCCGCGCGGCGCGGTGGGCTCGTTGAAGGTGGGATACCGGCGGCGCGGCGAAAGCGACTTCTCGGCGCTCGCGCTCCAACGCCAGCAAGACGGCATCTGGAAGGGCAGCATCCCCGCTGCCTGGACGGCGAGCCCCGCGGGCTTCGATCTCGAGTACTACCTCACGACGACCTCGGCCGAGGGTGAGTCCCTCCTTCAGCGGGGCAGCCCCGAGGAGCCGCTCTCGAGCCGCGTCGAGCCGGGGGCCGTCCGCGACGCCACCCCCTTCTACAAGACGGTGTGGTTCTGGACGTTGACTGGGCTGGCCGCGGCCGCGGTCGCCGGGGCCGGCGTCGTCGCCTACGAGCAGCGGCCGCGGTTACCCCAGGGGGACCTGCCCCCTTACCCGCTGCCCTGAGGAGGGAGGCTCGATGCGACGTGCGCTGGCAGCGCTGTGCATCGCGAGCTCGTTCGGGTGCGCTCTGGAGCCGCACCTCGTGCTCACCGTGGCCGACCCCGATGCGTTGGCGACCACGGCAGTGGCACTCGTGTTCGGGCCCGAGGTCGCCACCGAGCGCCGCGACCTGCCCCAGGGTGGCTTGCCGGCCGACGTCGTGGTGACCAGCGCCAGGGCCGGCACCCGCCTGCTGTGGGTGGAAGCGGTCGATGGCGCGGGAGTGGTCTTGGCGCGCGGGCGCGCCGTCCTGGAGTTCCCCTCGTCAGGCGCCGGACACAGCCTGGTGGAGCTCGCCCCGGCGTGCGAGCGGGCGGGGGCGGTCAAGGGCTGCGCATTGTCCGACGGCACGGGCAATACGGGCGTGTGCGTCGCCGGCGCCTGCCGCGTGTCGGTGTGTGGCGACGCCGTCGTCGACGCGCCCAATGACGAGGCCTGCGACGACGGCAACGACAACCCCAATGATGGCTGCGACGCCTGTCGCACCACCCGGTGGCGGGTGCAGGTGCTGACCGGCCTGGGCCCCAGCGGCGGCGAGCCGGCCCGGCTCGAGCTGGTGGGGCCCTCGGGCTTCGCTGCGGATGCCCGCGGAGGCTTACTCGTCGCAGACGCGCGGGCGGGCACCGTCTCCCGCGTCACGCCTTCCGGCCGCGTGTCGACGCTCTCCGGCGCCAGCGAAGGGAGCGTCGAC
>JACRCT010001070.1 GCA_016218885.1 Deltaproteobacteria bacterium
CAACGGCGGCTGCGACGTGCTGACCTCGTGCACGAACACGGCGGGCTCGCGCACCTGCGGCGCCTGCCCCGCCGGCTTCACCGGGTCGGGCGAGGCGGGCTGCACCGACGTCGACGAGTGCGCGGCGGGCAACGGCGGCTGCGACGCGCGGACCCAGTGCACCAATACCCCCGGCTCGCGCACCTGCGGCCCTTGCCCCGCGGGCTTCACCGGCGCTGGCGAGACGGGCTGCACCGACGTCGACGAGTGCGCCACCGGCAACGGCGGCTGCGACGTGCTGACCTCGTGCACGAACACGGCGGGCTCGCGCACCTGCGGCGCCTGCCCCGCCGGCTTCTCCGGGACGGGCGAGGCGGGCTGCACCGACGTCGACGAGTGCGCGGCCGGCAACGGCGGCTGCGACGTGCTGACCTCCTGCGCCGACCTCGTGGGCTCGCGCGCCTGCGGCGCCTGCCCGGCGGGCTGGGAGGGCACCGGCGAGACGGGCTGCATCGACCCCTTCGGCTGGGTCGCCGGCCCGGTCGCGCCCGACAATCCGCCGGAGACGAACTACCAGGTGTCCGAGGGCGTCGTCACCGACCTCGCCACCGGCCTCCACTGGCAGCAGGCGGTCCCGGCGACGCAGCACACCTGGGAGCAGGCCAAGGCCTACTGCGCGGCGCTGACGCTCGCGGGCGGCGGCTGGCGGCTCCCGTCGAACGTGGAGCTGCATTCGCTCACGAGCTTCGCGAACTGGCCCACGCTCGATCCCATCGCCTTCCCGAGTTCTCCGGATGAGGCCTACTGGAGCGCGACCCCCGCGGCCTGGGACCCGGCCTACGCCTGGGTCGTCTATTTCGACACCGGTGGCATGGACGCCTACCTGATGGTCCGATCCGGTCACGTGCGCTGCGTGCGCTAGCAGCCAGCTTCCAAAGGGAACCGACATGAGCAGAGCATGGGGCAAGAGGGCGCTGATTCTGGCGTTCGTGCTGGGCTGGTCGATGCCGCTCGAGGCGCGGGCGCCGCAGGGACGATTCACGGTGTCGGCGACGGGGGAGACGGTCAAGGACGAGGTGACCGGCCTCGTCTGGCAGCGCGCCGTCAGCGCCGGTTCGTACACCTGGGCGGCTGCGGAGAGCTACTGCCAGTCGCTCAATCTCGGCGGCTGGTCGACGGGTTGGCGGCCGCCCAGCGCCAAGGAGTTGGTGAGCATTGTGGACTACCGCAGCCACGGCCCGGCCATCGACACGGCGGTCTTTCCCGGCACGCCGAGCGAGGCGTTCTGGAGCTCCGGGAATAACCCGAACATCGGGAGCGGTCGATGGATCGTCGAATTCGATCGCGGCGCCACGCACAACAACAACCTGCCGGTGCGAGTGCGGTGCGTGCGATGAGGTCCTGTACTCCTTCGACTCCGGCATCGCTGCGCGCTGCCTACGCTCAGGACGAACGGGTGAGGCGAACGGGACGCAGCCACCGGTTCGACCCTGACGACGCGAGGTTCCGATGACTTCCCCCACGAAGTGGCTGTCCCTGTTGCTGCTCCTCGCGAGCCTGCTGCCGGGCGGCGCCGCGCGTGCCGTCGAGCCCAAATGGCGGCCCGGGGTGGGCTGGCGGGCGAACCAGGGACGTGTCGAGATTACGGACAAGTCTATGCAGGAGGCGCGCTCGGATGGGACGCTCTGGCGCTGGGGCGGCGCCGCGTTCGGGGTGATGCCCCTTCCCGCAGCGCAGACGGGCTGGGTCTCCAGCGTCGGCGAGGCCGGCTCGAGCCTCGGGATCAAGAGCGATGGCTCGCTCTGGTCGTGGTCGGGCACCACCACCCCGTTGTTCGCCGTCCCCGCGGTTCGTCTCGACCCTGGCAACGACTGGGTCTTTGCCGAGGTGAGCTCCTTCGGCTCAAACTACGCGGCGATCAAGGCGGACGGCACCCTGTGGACGTGGGGCGTGACCGGAGAGCTGCTGGGACACGGAGATGGCGCGCCCCGCGACACGCCCACGCAGGTCGGGAGCGA
Organism: Deltaproteobacteria bacterium; assembly: GCA_016218885.1. GTDB lineage: Bacteria > Myxococcota > Myxococcia > Myxococcales > UBA5297 > JACRCT01. Next base: position 1,998 of record JACRCT010001070.1, read on the forward strand.
CACGGACTGGGTCCAGGTCGTCGCCGGCTCGGCATCCATGAGCGCGCTCAAGTCCGACGGGACGCTCTGGTCCTGGGGCATGGGCGGAGGCCTGGGGGCGGGGAGCCTGGACTTGGAGCTGGCCCCGGTGCAGGTGGGAAGCGACCACCGTTGGCGGCAGCTGGCCACCAACACCTCGAGGACGGTGGTGGGCTTGAAGTCCGACGGGACTCTGTGGACCTGGGGACCGGACGGGTGGTTGGGCACCAACCCCTCGGTGACGCAGCTCGTCCCGACGCAGTTCGGCGCCGACACCGACTGGATCCAGGTGTCGATCGGGGAGGGGCACCTCGTGGCGCTCAAGGCCGACCACTCTCTGTGGGCCTGGGGCAGGGCCAGCGACGGGCAGCTCGGCAACGGAGTCACGGGCACTCCGCCGCTCTACATGCCGACGCCCCAGCGGGTCGGCTTCGACAACGACTGGCTCTGGGCGTCTGCCTACGCGTTCCACAACTACGCCGGCAAGGCGGACGGCACGCTCTGGACTTGGGGCAGTGGCCTCGGGCTCGTCGACCCGAACGCCGTGAATAGCGCCATCCCGGTCCTCATCGGCGACTCGTCGAACCTCCCCCCTCGCATCGTGGCCATGAGCGGCCCGAAGCTCATGCAGGCCGTCGACCGCTCGCTGTGGGTGCCGACGGAGAACTATCCAGCTCTTGCGGGCGGCGGCTTCCGAGACTGGATCTCGTTCGACCAGTATGGCGTCGGGAGCAGCGGCAGCGTCGGGGCCAGCGTCG
>JACRCT010001063.1 GCA_016218885.1 Deltaproteobacteria bacterium
CGCGGCGGTCCGCCAGCGCTGCAAGTCTGCGAGCCGCCCTGAGCGAGGCAGCCCACGGCGCGCACCGCCGATGCGCCGGGACCCGCCCGAAAGGCCGGCACTAGAAGACGAAGGACGCGAAGCACCCCCTCCCGGTCTCCGCCGTCCGCGAGCCGTCGCAGCGCCGCGAGCTGCGCCGCAAAGTCACGGGGCGGAGCGGCGCTGCGCGCGACCCGAATCCGGTTGCGCACCTTGAGGGTGTGCTCCTCCTGCTCGGTCAGCAACTCCTCGTGCAGCTTCTCTCCCTCGCGCAGCCCGGTGTAGACGATGCGGATCTCCTCATCGGGGACGTGGCCGGACATGGTGATGAAGTGCTTCGCGAGATCCGCGATACGCATGGGCTCGCCCATCTCGAGCACGCACAGCTCCCCGTAGCCCCCCAGCCCCGCGAGGAGGACCAGGCCCACCGCTTCGGGGATGGTCATGAAGTAGCGGGTGCAGTCCGGGTGCGTCACGGTCAGCGGTCCGCCCCGGGCTATCTGCTGCTTGAAGAGCGGAACCACGCTCCCCGCCGAGCCCAGGACGTTGCCGAAGCGCACCGAGGTCATGTGCGTGCGCGAGGTGCGGCCGAGGTCGCTGACCACCATCTCCGCCACGCGCTTGGAGGCGCCCATCACAGACGAGGGATTGACCGCCTTGTCGGTGGAGATGAGCACGAAGCGCTCGGCACCGCAGGCTCGGGCCATGTTCGCCGCGTGCAGCGTCCCGAAGACGTTGTTCTTGACCGCCTCCTCCGGCGCCCGCTCCATCAGCGGAACGTGCTTGTGGGCCGCCGCGTGAAGGATGAAGTCCGGGCGGTAGCGCTCGCCCAGACGCAGCAGCGGCGCCGGCTCGCGGACGTCGGCCACCTCGATGGAGACCGAGAGCCGTGGCCACTGCTCGGCCAGCTCGCGGCCGCGCAGGTACAGCTCGTTCTCGTTGAGGTCCACCATGACCAGAGCGCGCGTGCCGTAGCGGGCCAGCTGCCGGCAGATCTCCCCGCCGATGGACCCACCCGCCCCCGTGACCAGGGCGCAGCGCCCCTGTGCCAGCGTCTGGATCTCCCCCTCGTCGAAGGCCACCTCCTGGCGCGGCAGCAGGTCCGCCGGGGAGAGGTCGTGCAGCATGGCCGCCGTGAGGCGGCGGTCGACGTCGGTGAATGAGGTGGGGACGATCTTGAAGCGCACGCGCAGGCGGTCGCACATGTCGAGCACCTCGCGCACGGTCTTGGCGGGGAATCGGGGGTCGGCCAGGAGCACCGCCGTGACCGCGTGCCGGCGGATCAGCGCGGGCAGCTGGCTCAGGTCGCCCAGGATGGGCCGGCCGGCGAGGCGGATGCCGCTGGCGTGCCGGTGCTCGTCGACGAACCCGATGAGGTGGTAGGGGCCGGCCAGGTTGCGGCAGACGTCGCGTGCGAGGATCTCCGCGGCGCCGCCCACGCCGACGATGATCGTCCGCGCCGCGCCGGTGCGTCTGCGCACCAGGTCGCCCCACCAGGCCCAGGTGACCCGGGGGCCGAAGCGCATGCCGGCGGCCAGCGTCGTGGCGAGGAAGAACTCGAGCGCCCACACGGAGCGCGGCAGCCCGTCGGGCAGCAGCACCGAGCACACCGCGATGGAGACTGCCGTGCCGGCGAGCATGGCGACGACGAGCCGGAGCCCCTCGGACAACCCCGACATGAAGAAAGACCAATGGTGGAGCTTGGCAGCCAGCAGGGCGATCAGCCGGCTGCCGACCAACACCGGCAGCGCCACCAGCGCCGCGCGCTGCCACGGCTCGGGCACCCGCCCCTCGAAGCGCGCGAGCAATGCGACCCCGAGCGCCGCGGCCGTGGCGGCAATGTCGAAGAGCAGGATCGCGACCGGTCGCGCCGTCTGCACCACCGGCCACCGCCACCCCGAGACGCACCTCATCCTTCCCCCTTTCCCCTCACCCCGCGCGCGGACCTCGACGGCCCGCGCTTCGCCAACGGACCGGTTGTGGAGACTCGTCCACGGACCGGCAATCAGCCCCAGCGGGCGACGCCCAAGACCCGCCCCCCGCTTGCGAGTGGACCTAGGCCTCACGCACGGCGGCGCCCCCCGCGCGAGCTTGCCGTCGGCCTGGCGGGCACCCCGACCACGGTGACCCCGTCTGCGACGTCGGCGATAACCACGGCGCCGGCGCCGACCCGCACGCCCGCCCCCACGGAGACCCCCGGGAGCACCACCGCCCCCAACCCCAGGTGGCTGCGGGCCCCGATGGTGACGTTCCCTCCCAGCGCCACCTTCGGGGAGAGGTGCACGAAGGGCCCGAGCCGGTTGTCGTGCTCGACGACCGAGCCGGTATTGAGGATGACGCCCTCGCCGATCACCGCGTCCGGGTTCACTGCCGCCAGGGCCATGGCCACCGTGCCGGTCCCCAGCCGCGCGCTGGGGGCCACCACTGCGCTCGCGTGGACCAGCGTCGACACCTCCAGCTCCAGCGAGCGGATGAGCTCGACGCAGCGCTGGCGGGCCTCGTTGTCGCCGATGCCCATGGCCACGAGCGCTCCCGCCCAGCGATGGCGCTCGCGCCGCAGCCGCACCGTGCTGATGACCAGCGCGCCACAGAAGCTGGTGCAGTCCTTGGAGGCGTCCTCGTCGAGGAAGCCGGCGAGGGCGAAGCCAACGGAGCGCCCGACGTCGGCGACCACCTTCCCGTGCCCGCTGGCTCCAAAGACCAGGAGGCCCCTGGCGGCCACCATGTTTGTCCCCCCGTGCCCGCACCGCGGGCGACCCGAGTTTCGGCGCAAACCATAGCCACGCCGGCTTCGAATCCAGGCCTCCCAGGAGCGCAGCCGCGACGGGTCAGCCCAAAGAGACCCCCCGCGGAGCACCATGCGTCGCCAACGGCCCGCACCTAACGTCTGCGTCGTGCGCCGCGCGGCGCCAAGAGGCCCCCATGCGAGCGAGCCCGACGCCTTCGAATCCGGCCAATCCATTGGATGACCGTCCCGGTGACGCCGGGGTGCTTGCGAGGGAGGTCGGCCTCATGAAGACCTCGAGGAAGGTCGCACTCGCCGCCAAGCGCGGCCTGGACCTCGTCGGCGCGGCGTGCGGCGGGCTGCTCGTTTCGCCGGTGCTGCTGGCCACCTCGGCCGCCCTGCTCGCCACGCAGGGCCGGCCCATCTTCTTCCGGCAGGTCCGGCCCGGCCTGCACGGCGGGCTCTTCAGCATCATCAAGTTCCGGACGATGAAGGCCCCTGGGCCGGACCAGGTCTGGTACCTGACCGACGAGCAGCGGCTCACCCGCATCGGGCGCTTCCTGCGCAGGACGAGCCTCGACGAGCTGCCCGAGCTGTGGAACGTGCTGCGCGGCGAGATGAGCCTGGTGGGGCCCCGCCCGCTCCTGGTCGAGTACCTCGACCACTACACCCCGGACGAGCGGCGACGCCACGACTTGCCCCCGGGGATCACCGGTTGGGCCGCCGTCAACGGGCGACACACCCTCAAGTTCCGGGAGCGGCTCGCGCTCGACGTCTGGTACGTCGATCATTGGAGCCTCTGGCTCGACCTGAAGATCCTGGCGCGGACGGTCATCCAGGTGCTGCTGCACGCCGATGTCCGCGAGACCCAGGGGATCGAGGAGTTCGACTTCCCTCTCCCTGCGACACCCCAAGCGCCGGCGCGACCCGCCGGGGGCGCAAAGGACGAGCGCAGTCGCGGCGCCAGCTGAGCGCCTCCGCGGCCGGCCCAAGGCCCGAGGCTGGAGAGCTTCGCGATGCGCGCGACCTGTTTGAGCCCCAGGCGATGGCTTGCCCATTCGGCCGCAGCCGGAAGTGGATGCCATCCTGAACATCGGCCGAGAGTCTCCGGTCTCCCCGAGCGCAGGGGCGACCCTTCGGCAAGCTCAGGAGCGCGAGCCCCGGAGTCGAGGGGCCCCTCGACTCCGCTCCCACCGCTGCGATGCTCGGATGGCATCCAACTCCCTCGCAGCCCGCGCGAGCCGCACCGGGGCGACAGCTGCGAGTACCCGGCTGGGCTCCAGGCCTCTCCAGGCGGTCTCCCGCCGAGCGGGCAATGCGCAGCTTGGGCGGAACTGAGGGGCCAACGGTGGCGCCGCATCCGTGCTGGTCAGAGCAACGCGACGTCGGTGTCCATCCTCGGCCGTGGACTCAGCGGCCAACAATGGCTCAGTCGCATTTGTGATCTCAAGAAAGGGGACTTTCGTGGGAACCTCACCCCTCACAATTGGACTCCTCACGAGCATCGGTTGCACCCTCGATGCGTTCTTCGTGCCCATTGTTCAGAGATGGCGAACCCATCACCAGCTCGTCGTCAAGCCCGCCTCGGGGACGCTTCCGGAGCAGATGGACGGAACCGAGATCATTGAGGGATTGACCCGTCAACCCAGTGAAAAGGCATTTGCCGCGATCCCCAATCTGCGCAAATGGGTGAAGCGCAACGATCTTGATGTGGTCATTACCAACACCGCCACCGCTTCGGGATTGGCGCGTCTATCCAACCTGCCGGTGCCGGTGATCTACTTCTGCCATGGCCTGCATTGGAATGGTCATGGGCCCAAGACGTGGCTCCCGCAGATCGCTGAATGGTGGCTGGCCTCTCGCACCGCCGCGGTGATCTGCATCAACTCCGATGACGAGGAATGGTTCGCCAAGCACTCCCGAAACACGCCTCAATTGCGGCTGGTGAGCGGGGTTGGCCTCGACGCTTCGAGGTTCCGGCGCACGCCTCGTCCCTATAACGACGTGCTTCGACTGGTGTGGATTGGGGAATTCATTGAGCGCAAGAATCCGCTGGGTGTGCTCGGCGTGGCGCGCCATCTGGTGGAGCTCGGCGTGGATTTCGCCCTCGAGATGCTCGGTGAAGGTCCACTGCGAAAGGAGGCCGCGGCTCGGCTTGCCGCTGAGGGGCTGGCCGAACGGGTGCGACTTCCCGGACGCGTCGATCCGGTCCAGCACCTCGAGGCGGCCGATGTAGTCATTCACACTGCGCGATGGGAGGGGCTGCCGCGAGTGCTACTGGAGGCCGTTGCTGTCGGACGCCCGGTCGTCGCGTACGACGTCAAAGGCGTCAGAGACGTGCCGGGCGCCATTCTGGTGCGTGAGGGTGACGCGGCTGCATTGGCGGTCGCGGCCCGGGACGCAGCCATTGATGGCTCCATCGCGTTTCCTGACCCTGCCACGCTGCATTACGAGCCAGTCGCGGACGCGATCGCCGAGTTCGCTGCGGGCATTGCCCGCGGGAGACTCGCAGGGCCGGAGACCAGGCTGGTGGGAATGGCTCGGGCGGCTCGACGGCTCGCCCAGGGGCCATTGGAGCCCGTTGCAAGGCGGTCTCCGTTCGCTCTCCAATCGCGGGTGCCATGATGAAAGCGGCGTTCTTCCACGACAACCGCTTCGCGCGCGACGCCTCGGGTGTCTACTACACGCACGGAGCGCTGGGATACCAGGTGCTGAGCCGCTACCTTGCGCACTTCGACCGGTTGGTCGTCGTCGGTCGCCAGCAGGGCGTCACCGACTCCATGCGAACGGTCGCGAGCGGGCCAGGAGTCGAGATGGCCTGCACCGAGGTGCTTTCGCTGCCGTGGCTCATGTTCGGCCCCGAGGTCCGCAGGCACGTGCGGGAGGTGATGTCGGGGATCGACTGCGCCGTCATCCGACTTCCGAGCGCCCTGGGTGAGGTCGCCTGTCGCGAGGCCATTCGCACAGGAAAGCCGTGGATGGTCGAGGTGGTCGGTTGCGCGTGGGACTCCCTGTGGAACCACGGCTCCCTCGCGGGGAAGGTGCTGGCCTTGCGCGGATGGGCGGAGACCCATCGCTGGGTGCGCCGAGCGCCGTTTGCGCTTTACGTCAGCCGATTCCTACAGCGCCGCTATCCCAGCTCGGGGATGTCCATCACCTGCTCCGACGTGGCCTTGGAGCAGCCCGACGCCACGATCTTGGAGCGGCGCTTGAGCCGGCTCCAGGGCGGCGCCAGCAATCGCTCGCAAGTGCTGGGCCTGGTGGGATCACTCAACGTGGCCTACAAGGGGCATGAAACCGCGCTGCGCGCCTTGGCTCTCGTGGTGCGTGCCATGCCGCAGCTGAGGTTGCGCTTTCTTGGCGAAGGCGACACCCGCCGGTGGCGCAGGCGCGCAGAGGAGCTCGGCGTCGAGGGCAATGTCGAGTTCTGTGGCTCACTGCCGAATGGTCGCGCGGTCCTGGAATGGATGGACGAGTTGGACCTGCTCGTCGTTCCCAGCTTCGCAGAGGGACTGGGGCGAGCCATCATCGAAGCCATGAGCCGAGCCCTTCCTGTCATCGGCTCCAATATCGGTGGGAATCCAGAGCTCATCGACCCCCAATACACCCATTCGCCAGGCGACCATGAACGGCTCGCTTGGCTCATCAAGGGGTTGCTCGAGAAGCCGGCTGAGATGAGGCAGCTTGCACAAAGGAATTGGTCGAAAGCGCGGGAGTACCAACCCGATATCCTCGAAGAGAGGCGGAACCGCTTCTTTCGAGGATTCAAGAGCTACGCGGCAGGCCTGGCCTCGGTGGAGGGCAGGGGCGGCCTCAGTCGCGCCAGCGGCGAATAGAGAAAGTGGCCGCGCGGACTGCTTTCATCGGCCTGGCGCTTGAAGCCATTCCTCGAAGCCCGCCTCGTTCGCCTTCGCGACCAGCTCCTTCAACGGGTGGCGCGCTGCAAGCAGACGAACGGCCGCGACGAAGCGTCGATAGGCCAACGGCCCCTTTTCCTTCGTGGCGGCCAAGGCTTCCTTGACGTCTGGGTAGGCCAGCCCCTCATCAAGGTTCTGTCCCGCGGCCAGCACCGCGAAGCCCTCGAAGAACCAAACCGGTCCCATCGCGTCATCGTTGCCGGCGAGAGTATTCACGTGGAGGCGATGGGCAATCTCGTGAGCGAGGAGCCGTCTCCAGGATTCGGTCCGGCGGGCATATTCCGGATTGAGTCGCAGGTACTCGGCGGGACACACGACGACAAAGACACGCTTCTCAATTCCCGCGACCAGACCAGAGGTCGGCAAGGGCGTGTCTTGCGGCAGGGAATTGAGCGAAAGGACGCGTCGCCACAAGGCGTCCTGGGTGTCGAAGACCTCGACGGCATCGAAGGTCCCCCGAGCCAGCGCCGGGTCCCATCCTTCCTGGCGGGCGAAGGCCGCCACGATGTCTTCGGCGGCGGCGACCTCACCACGCACGTCCAGGCTCGCGCAGCTGTCGGCGACGCTCACCCGCACCGCCGGGCTGGCGCCCGGTGCAGCGCCGCCGGGCAGTGATGACTTGGATGCCTGGCTAGACGCACAGGGCGCCCCCAGCAAGAGGGCTTGAGCCAGGAGGATCGTCACTGCCGGGTTCATGCACGCTCCGGAGATTGCCCGAGGGAACTGGCCGCGCCGAGGTCAACGAAGAGAACCATGCGACCGGCGGGTGATGAGCGTCAAGGCTCGCCAGCAACTGATCGCGACGCTCAGTCCTCCCGGCCGTGGCAGCGCTTGAACTTGAGGCCTGTGCCGCTGGGAGAGCGCTCGTTGGGGCCCACTCTGGACCGCGCCTGCCGGCGGGGCGAGGGCGCATCACCTGCGACGCCGGATGCCCGCTTCGCAGGAGCTCGGCCAGGACGCGCATGGGCTTGTCGACGTGGCGAAAGAAGGGCCTCGGCCCGGCGCAGAGCCAGTTCAGCCCCGGCTCGCCCTCTGTCGTGGTGAGTACGCGGTTCTTGGGACACACGCCATGGCAGGTGAAGAGGACTCCCGAGAACGCGATGTCGCCACAGGCGGGAGCTAAATCGAATCAGCCCGGTGGCGCGAGGCACCCGTCGATGGCTCGCTTCATCTCGGTCACGAAGGCCGCGGCCGCCTTCGGCGCGATGGTGGCTTTCGGCCCCGGCTGCTTCACCCAGATCCACGTCATGGCCTCGGGTGTCGTCCGGCGCCACCCTTCGTCGAGACCTCGCCCGTCCTGGCTGGCGAGGCGCTCCCACCCTTTGAGGGAAGCGCCGGGCGGAATCATGTCCAGCGGCTGCGAGACCAGGGTCTCGAGCTCCGTCCCGTCGTCTCCGCGGAGGGCGAAGCGCACCGAGGACACGGGCCGGCTACTGGCGTTGGTCATCTCCGGCCCCCGCTGGGTGATGGTGCCCCTCGCGAAGCCTGGGTCGAGCCGCGTGAGGGCCTGCTGCGCGCGTGTGAGGGCCTGGGTGCACCGCGGGAGCCATGCCGGCGCCGGCGGACCTTCGGGCTTCGCGGCGACGTCGGAGACGATGGAGACCAGCCCGCCCTCCTCCACCGCGATGGTCACCGGGTGCGACTCGGAGGTGCAGGTGATCTCGAAGCGCCACTGGTCCCTCCGCCCCGAGGGCATGAAGAGCACGGCCTCCACCGCGACGGGGCTCTCGCACCGCTCACCGAGGAACGCGCGCGCCCTGGAGAGCGCCCCGACCCGTGTCCTCTGCACCGACTCCAGCTGTGCGCGCAGGATCTGCTCGCTGGGCGCAGCGGCGATTCCGAGATGGAAGCGGTCCACGACGTAGCGGAGCTCGTGGAACCCGGCGAACCGCGTGAGGCGCGGCTCCCAGCCCCCGCGCGGTGCCGTGGGGACCAGGGCCAAATCCACGGTGACGAAGCGCGGCTGGTCGGGTTTGGCGAAGTAGATCGAGCCCGGTTCCACGGTCTCGCCACCGGCCAGCGGAGACGATGCCAGCTTCGCCTTCAGGTCCCGCCGCACCAGCTCGCTCACATCGGGGCCGGCCATCGCGCCTCCATCCTCGGCGAGGCTCCTGCCCGCGAGTAGCAGCACGCCACACGCGATCCAGAG
>JACRCT010001064.1 GCA_016218885.1 Deltaproteobacteria bacterium
ACCCCTTCCCTTGCGGCGAACTCATCACGCCTGAGCCTGCTCGCCTGCCAGCGCTCGACTCGATCTGCCCATTCCCGCTGCGTAGGTGTCAGCGGCTGCTCCATGAACCCCATGAACCACCTCCTGTTGAGGTGGTCCTTCTACGACACGGCACGACGCCACTTCGCACGCGGTTCGCCGGACGGATACCTTCCTGGGGGCTAAGGACGGGCTCGCGCTGGTCCGCACGACCGACGGGTTTGCGCCCGTGCTGTTGGGCGGGGCCGCGCCGGGCTGAGCGTGGCCTTCTGACCAGGGCCGTGGACGGCGGTCGACCCGCCGGTCTCTCGGGCACCGCCCGGGCGGTGCTGGCGCGCATCAAGGCAAGGGGGCCGGTGCCATCGCCTTGATGCGGGTGAGCAGCGGCGGCGCGGCCTCGATGGTGAGCGTGCACTGGTCCCGGGAGGGGGCCGCCACGCGGCGATGGGTCACCCGCAGCAGCTTGTTCTCCCACACGGTGACGCCGTCCCGGGTGGGCCCCCGGGGCAGGACGTTGTCCACGGTCTTGAAGTCGAAGCGCTGGTTGTCGCAGTCGGGCTGGTACTCGACCCAGACCAGGGCGTGCTTGCGGACGTGGCCGGCCTTCTCCAGCTCGAGGTCGGCGACCCTCATGCGCACCGGACCCTTGCCCGCCAGCGCCACCTCGCACAGCCGATTCTCGTCGGATAGCGGAGGGCGGCAGGGGGCCTTCTCCAGCTCCTGCTCGAAGAGGGCGAGCTCGCCGAAGCGGCCCAGGGAGCGGGTGGTGATGACGGCGCGACGCAGCTCGGTCTGCAGGGCACGGGCCTCGGCAACCGGGTCGGGGCCCGAGCTGGCACAGGCCGGGAGCAAGGCGAGGGCGAGGCCGAGGGCGAGCGCCGAAGGTGCGGGGCGGGGGATCAAGGCTTGAGAAGGCGGTGCGGATGAGTCTCGGCGTAGCTGTAGGCCGTGGCCGCGGCGACGAGGTGGCAGATCCAGCCCAGGATTCCTCCGCTGCCAATCCACAAGCCAGGAGTGACGATGAGCCAGAACACCCCGCGCAGGATGCAGCCGTTGTAGATCTGGCCGACCCCTGGCAGGAAGAAGCTCAGCACTGCGGCGACCCCGGGCTTTCTCATCATCGAGCGACGCTCCTTTCGAGCATTTCTACGCGGCAGCTCCCCCGCGATTGCCGCTCGGCTCGGCCTGCTTGACCTGCGTCAGCACCGCCAGCACCGCGCTCGCCGCCCGGCCGAGGTAGCGGCCCTTGCGCAGGACGATGCCGATGGGGCGGGTGAACGTCCCGTCACAGAAGCTCTTGGTCAGCAGCCCGCCGGCAAGCTCCTCGGCCTGCACCGTCGCCTTGGGAAGGATGGACACGCCCAGGCCCAGCTCGACGGCCCGCTTGATGGTCTCGACGTTGTCCATCTCCATGACGGTCTGCACGCGCACCCCGGCCTCGCGCAGCAGCGAGTCCACCGCCTTTCCGGTGGGGATGTCTCGCTCGAAGGCGACAAAGCGCATCCCTTCGAGGTCGGCCAGCTTCACGGTGCGCCGGCACCCCAGGGGATGGTCGCGGGAGGTGACCAGGACCAGCTCGTCGGAGCGGAACGGGAGTACCCGGACCCCGGAGCGCGGAGCGGGGTACGCGACGATGCCCATGTCGGCCTGGTCGGAGAGCACGTCCTCCACCACCAGGTCCGAGCGCCGGTACGTGAGCCGGACGTTGACCTGGGGGTAGCGGCGCAGGATGGCCTTCAGGTACGCGGAGAGCTCGTGCAGGCCGACCGAGTAGATGGTGGCGAGGACCACGTCGCCGCTGACCTGGCTCGACTCCTCACGCATCACCACTTCCAGCCCGCAGAAGGCCTGGATGATCTCCTTGGCGGCGCGGTAGAGGCGCGAGCCGGCGGCGGTGGGCACGGCGGCTCGCGCCGAGCGCGAGAGCAGCTTCTGGCCGTAGCGGGTCTCGAGCGCGCGGATCTGCTGGCTCACCGCGGACTGGGTCACGTGGTTGAGCCGGGCCGCGGCGGAGAAGCTCCCCGTGTCCACGACGTCGCAGAAGACCTTGAGGGACTCGATTTGCATAAGCGGACCCTATCATCCCGGACCGGAGGTCAAGTCTCCCCCGCGGGAACTCGCGGCTTGCCCGCGAGGAGCGTTGAGCCAAGCGCCCGAGAGCAGCGACGGAACCTTGCGCGAGGGCCGGAACGGGGACGGGGCTTGGAGGGCTCGGGAGGGGGACACTACGATCCCTCCCATGAGCCCTGAGGTGCGAGAGGCGCTGAGGAATCTATTCTTTGGCATGCCAGAGGTGGACGCCGTGGCGCTGTTCGGATCAGCGGCCAAGGGCCGGCTCGGCCCCGACAGCGACGTCGACCTCTACGTGCGCTTGAAGCACGGCGCTCGTTGGGGCTCGGGACGACGGTTGGACCTCGTGGCGGAAGGAGCACGGCTCTGCGGCCGCGAGGTCGATCTGGTGGTCGACCCTCGTGGAGCATGACCAAGATCTCGGCGGCCAAGGAGGGGCTGCCGGTCGGAGCCCGCACCCTTCAGGGAGCGGGCAGCACCGTGCCCCCCCGGCGCGTGGCGGCGAGCGTCCCGCAAGCCGCGCCGATCTCCAGGCCGCCGCTATAGCGCCGCGCCACGGGCGCCTTGAGCGATTGCAGCTCGTCGCGGAAGCGGTTGAGCTCCTCGGAGTCGGGAGGCCGGTACAGCCCGCTGGGGTCGGCGACGTCGATGAGGTCGAGCTTGATGGGCACTCCGGCGAAGGCGCGCGCCAGCGCCTCGACGTCCTCACGCCCGGTGTTGACCCCCGCCATCATCACGTAGGCGATCATCGCCCGCTCGCGGCGCCGCGCGCAGTATTCGCGGATGGCCTCGACCAGGTCGGACAGAGGCCACCTGCGCTCGATGGGCATCAGCCGGGCGCGCTTGTCGGGGTCGGCGCTGGTCACCGAGAAGGCCAGGCGGAAGGTGTGGCCCTCGGCGACATAGCGCCGGATGGCGGGGACGACGCCCGCGGTGGAGAGGGTGATGTTGCGGCCGGAGACCTGCAGCCCGCCGGGCTCGCAGAGAAGGTGCGCGGCGCGCAGCACCTGATCGTAGTTGAGCAGCGGCTCGCCCATCCCCATGAAGACCACGTGCCGAACCGGCCTCTGGGCCTCATCGCGGATGATGCGCACCTGCTCGACCATCTCCCAGGTCTCGAGGTTGCGGGTGAAGCCCAGGCGGCCCGTGTGGCAGAAGGCGCACCCCAGCGCACAGCCGACCTGCGAGCTGACGCAGACCACGTGCTTGGTTTCGAAGACGGGGATGCGCACCGCCTCGAACTCGCCGCCCAGGGGCGAGCGGAACAGGTACTTGAGGAAGCCGTCGGCGGCGCGGCGGCGCTCCACGACCTCGAGGCGAGCCAAGCGCCCCTCGCGGGCCCGGTCGAGCACGATGCGGCGCACGCCCAGGGCCTCACCGATCGCCGGGCCGTCGCCTGGTCGGTAGAGCGCGGCGAGGACCTTGCGGGCCTCCTGCTCGTGGGCCTGCGGTCCGAGCAGCACCTGCAGCTCGGCAAAGGAGAGGTCGTTGAGGGGACGCGAGATCAATCGTGCCCGGGCTTGCAGCACTTCTCGCTCAGGAAGCGGCTCAGGCGGTCACTGACGTCCTTGGGGACTTCCTCGGCGAGCGCCCTCTGGCACAGCCTGGGCGTGGCCTTGTACTTGCGCACGAAGTCGATGCAGGGAGGGCAGGCCTTGAAATGACGATCGAGCGCGGCCTTGTCGTCAGGAGCCAGGGTGCCGTCGAGGTAGTCCTGCAGCAGGGAGAGCGAATGCTTGCAGTTGACCCACTGGGGGATCTTTTCTTTGGCGTCGGCCACGGTGCGCCTCGTCGCTATGCTTCTAAAGATGCCGCCACCGCCGGTGCGTTGCTTGACCAGCGGCTCAGCGGTAATTCACCCGGGCTGGAGCGGAGCGGGCCTGGGGCTCCGCGCCGGAGATTCCGGTTGCTTGTAGAAAGCGTCGATGGCTTCGCGCAGCGCCAGGCGGGCACGGTGCAGCCGGCTCTTCACTGCCGGCACCGTGGTCCCCAGCGTCTCGGCGATCTCCTCGTAGGAGAGCCCCTCGATGTCCTTGAGCAGGAAGACGGTGCGGTGCTCGGCGGGCAGCGAATCGGTCGCCGTCTCGATGGCCACGCGCAGCTCATTGTCGAGAGCCTTCTCCTCGGTCCCTCGCGACCAGTCGTACGAGGGATGGCTGAGCAGAGATCCCTCGGAGTCGAAGCGGGGCTCGGGCAGCTGAGCTTCGGCCTCGGTGGTCTCGACCTTCTTGCGGCGCAGCCGCATCAGGCAGAAGTTGGCGCAGATGCGGTAGAGCCAGGAGCCGAAGGCCGACTCTCCGCGAAAGCTGGGCAGGTTCTGCCACGCCGAGAGGAAGGACTCCTGCATCACCTCCTCGGCGTCGCTGGGGTCCTGCATCATGCGCACGGCGAGCCCGTAGACCTTGGAGCGGTAGCGCGCCACCAGCTCCTCGAAGGCGGCCACATCGCGCTGTCGCGCCCGCTCCACCAGCTCGCGGTCTTCGTTGGCCTGGACGAGGTCGTTCACGGCGCCCTCATACCATGCGGCGACCTGGCTCGGCCAGCGCCCGCGCGCGCGCCGCCCGCACGAGAGACATGGAGGCTTCCTTTCTCCCAGAAGCGGAGGAGGCGGCGAGCCCAGGCCCCGGAATAGTCGACGCCCACCCGGGGCCCGCGCGCGACCGAGACGACGGAGCGCTCGGGGGCTGCGATCCACAGAACGGGCCCGCCCAAGTCGACCCCGTTGAGTCGGCGATCGACGCTCAGCGCCCGGCAGACCAGCCCCGGTCCGTCGCCCTGCGACAGGCAATCGCTGACGGGCTCGACGGCCCGGATGAGCACTGCTTCGGCCACGCCCTCTCCCCGGGTCACCGCGTTCAGACAGAAGTGGGCCCCGTAGATCATGTACACATAGGCCATCCCCGGCGGTCCAAACATCACCTCAGTGCGCTGGGTGCGGCCCCGCGAGCTGTGGCAAGCCCGGTCGCGCTCCCCCAGGTAGGCCTCGGTCTCGACGACTCGGCCCTCGCGCAGGCACTCCCCATCGCGGTGGAACACCCGGCAGCCGAGAAGCTCGCGGGCGACGAGATCGGTCGGCCGGTCGAAGAAGGCGCGAGGAAGCGCGACGGGAAGGACGTTGGGCGTTGGCATGCTCAGAAAAAGGTCCCGCGCGGCAGCGGCGCGGTCAAGCCCGGTTCGAGAGAATTGCGGGTCGCCGTTGGAAGCAGCCAGGCATGCGCTGCGGAGCCTGTGAGAGGGTCGTCGAGCGGGAGAGCTTGAGAGGTGGGCCGGCGAGAGCTAGCCTGCCAAGTCCTATGGGGGCATTCATCATTCCATTTGAGCTGAAGGCGACCTTCCTCCGGGAGCTCGACGAGGGGCTGCTCGAGGCGAGGAAGGCCTTCGAGGCGCTGCGGGCCCACCCGGCAGACGGGGCGGCCCTGGACGTCCTCGCGCGCCTCTTCCACCGGATCGCCGGCACGGCTCACTCGGTCGAATACCCGACGCTCGGCCGGGTGGGGATGATCTGCGAGGGGCTGGCCGACTACCTCAAAGCCCTCCCGGCGAGCGAGCGAGCGCTCTCTGCGGTCGAGATCTTCGCCGACGGGCTGAGCGCGGTGGAGGAGTTGCTGCAGGAGCACCGCGCCACCGCGCCGGAGCGCCGCCTGCAGCGCTGCCCACCCGCCGAGCTGCCCCTCGTGTCCGCCGAGCCGACGCTCTCGCGGGTCCTGGTCATCGACGACGACCCGTTCAGCGCCAAGCTCATCGACGGCTTCCTGCGCGGGGCCGGCTTTGCCAGCGCAGCGTGCTCCGACCCGACGCGGGCCATGGAGATCATCGAGGCCGAGCAGCCCGACCTCATCATTCTCGACGTGGTGATGCCGGGCCTGGACGGCTTCGAGCTGTGCAGGCGCATCCGGCAGCAGCCCGCGCTGGCCTTCACGCCGGTGATCTTCGTCACCCGCAAGGGCGACGTGGAGCAGCGGGTGCGAGGCCTCGAGGTGGGGGGCAACGACTATCTGGCCAAGCCCTTCGAGCCTCAGGAGCTGGTGGCTCGTGTGCGCGCCCATCTGCAACGGCTGGCGGCACTGCGCGATATGGCGATCCGCGATGGCCTGACGCGCTGCCTCAATCACAAGTTCTTCAAGCAGCGGGTGGAGCAGGAGATCCATCGGGCGGCACGCTACCGGACGCCCTTCGCGATCGCGCTGCTGGACGCCGACCACTTCAAGGTCATCAACGACACCTGGGGGCACCCGGCAGGGGACGCGGCGCTGGTGCACCTGGCCAACCTCGTCGGCGCGGCGGTGCGAGGCACCGATGTGGTGGCCCGCTATGGCGGCGAGGAGTTCGGCATCCTCCTGATCGAGGCGGGGGCAAAGGAGGCCGCCATCGTCACCGGCCGGTTGCGCGAGCGGGTAGCGGCCGAGCCCTTCGACCTGCCCGAGCCCGAGAGCGGGGGAGCGCGCGGCCAGGCCCGTCTCACGGTGAGCATCGGGGTGACCGAGTACGCCCCCAACGACTCGGTGCAGAGCCTGATTGCCCGCGCCGATCAGGCGCTATACGGCGCCAAGGCCGAAGGCCGCAATCGCGTGTTCGTGGTCACGGCCCCCTGACTGCTGGCCGGACGGGGAGCCGCTTGCGAAGGCCTGCGCCGGTGTGAACCTGAAGGGAGTGAGGCTCTTCCAGAGGCGGCCGGTGCTCATCCGCTGGCCCCATGAGGTTGGCGCGGTAGGGGTCGCCGGCGCGGTCTGGGCAGGTGGCGAGTACATCCGCGTCCGTCGCGCTCCACGCCCGGGGCTCGAGCGGGCGGCCCAGCGAGTGCTCAACCGCCTGGATGCCGAGGCGCGGAGCAGGCTGCTGCGGCCCGGCTCCTCGATGGCGGCGGACCGGGCCTCCGATGCGCTGGCCTTCGCGGCCGTGCCCCTGGCCTGCGGCCTCGCGCTCTGGTGCGTC
>JACRCT010001055.1 GCA_016218885.1 Deltaproteobacteria bacterium
CCGCGTGGCCCATCAGCCCGAGCAGCGCCTGCAGCGACTCGGCCGCGTCGGCGTTGTCCTCGATGACCAGCACCCTGAGGCCGTTGGGGGACACAGCGGTAAGGGGAAGGTTCGCCGGAGGCCCCAGTTCGGGTGCCTCGAGCCGCGGGAGCTCGACCGTGAACCGAGAGCCCTTCCCCGGTCCCTCGCTGGAGACCCGAATGGTCCCGCCGTGCAGGTCGAGCAGCCCCTTGACCAGCGCCAACCCCAGGCCCAGGCCGCCCCGGCTGCGCGCCAGGTCGGTGCTCGCCTGGACGAAGGGCTCGAAAAGCCGCTCCATCGTCTCTGGCGACATCCCGATGCCGGTGTCCGCGACGGTGAGCACGGCGCCCTGTCCCTGGGGGCTTGGGCGCAGCTCGACCGCGATGGTGCCTCCGGGGTCGGTGAACTTCTCGGAGTTGTGCAGCAGGTTGCTCAAGACCTGCGCCAGCCGCGTGGCGTCTCCCTCGACCCATACCGGTGTGTCGGGCAGAGCGACGATCAACGCCAGGCCCTTGGCCTCGACGCTGCTGCGGCAGTCCTCGGCCACATCGCGCACGACGGCCACCCAGTCGAGCCGCTCCCGGTGCAGGCTGACCTTGCCACGCGTGATGCGCGAGACCTCCAGGAGGTCGTCGACGATCCGCGCCAGGTGCGCCGTCTGGCGATCGATGATCTCCCGCGCTTTCCGGGCGCGGGGGTCGCCACCGTCCACCCGGCCCAGCAGATGAGTGGCGTTGCGGATTGGCGCCATCGGGTTGCGCAGCTCGTGGCCGAGCATCGCCAGGAACTCGTCCTTGCGGCGCGCCGCGTCGCGGAGGCTGTCCGCGGCGCGCCTGCGCTCGGTGATGTCCCTGCACACCGCCATGATGCTGGTCGCCTTCGGGGTCGAGAGCAGCGAGGCGTTGATCTCCACGGGGGTCGCCCGCCCGTCCGCGTCCACGTAGTCGAACTCCAGGTCGCGGACTAGGCCCCGCGCGAGACACTCGGCGACCGCTGCCGTCCACCGCTCGCGGTCGTGCGCCGCCGTCCAGTCGCCCACGTCCCTGCCACGGATCTCCTCGAACGCACATCGCCCCGTCAGCCGGAGGTATTCACTGTTGGCGTCGGTCACCCGGCCGAGAGCGTCGAGGATGACGAAGCCGGTGTTGGTCGTCTCGATCAGCAGCTTGTGCTTCTCCTCGCTCTCCCGCAGGTCCTTCAGCAAGAGCATGCTGCTGAGCGCGTCGGCCAGGCGGCGACCGATCTCCGCGAAGAGGCGCTGGTCTTCATCCGACCAGATGCGCGCGTACGAGCACTGGTGCATGCCCAGAAGCCAGGGCTTTCCCAGCTTGGGGTGGACCGCCAAGACAATCTGGGAACGGACGGAGAAGCGTCTGGCCACCTCGTCGAGCGGAGGTCCGGATCGCGAGTCGAGGGCGACGGGGCCTCCGCGGGCCAAGGCCGCCTGGAACACCTCCCGGGCGTCCGGCTGCATCGGGACCACGGTCTGCTGCGCGAAGGCGCCGGGGTACTCGGCGCGAGTCCGCTCCATGGGGATGCTCCAGGACGGAGCGCCCGGGTCGCAGGGGAAGCACAGCCAGGCACGGTCGCTCTCGAAGATCGACAGGGCGGCGCTCAAGCCATGGTCCATCATCCGCTCGAGGTCGCCGGTCTGGCGGATGGCGCGATCAAACCTCTCCAGGCTGTCCAGGAAGCGCAGGTGCGCCAGGCGTGCTTCCTCCGCTCGTCGGCGATCGGTGATGTCCCGAGCCGAGGCATAGTTGAACGGACCGATGAAGGGCGACGCCCGCCACTCGAGCCAGCGATACGTCCCGTCCCGGCGTCGGTAGCGGTTGACGAAGTTGAGGACCGGCTTTCCGGCCTGCACGTCGGCGAAGGCCCTTCGGGTCGGCTCGACGTCCTCGGGGTGGACGAAGTCCATGAATGGCTTCTCCAGCAGCTCCTCGAGCGGGTATCCAAGGATGCTCTCCCAGGCCCGGCTCAAGCGCAGGAAGCGCCCCTGGGCGTCGATGATGCACAGCCCGTCCAGGGCCAGCTCGAAGAAGCTATCCAGCTGCTCGGCTTTCTCGAGCGCGACTTCGCGTTGGTGCTTGAGCGCGGTGAGGTCCAGCAAGGAGACGACCACCCGGGAGAGCGTGCTCTCGAAGCCCGGGGCCACCACCAGGCGCAGCAGCACCTGGAGGTGCCGCCCGCCCCCCGGGACGCGGATCTCGCCTTCCGCTTCGAAGGTGGTCTCGCCGCGCCACAGCGCCGAGAGCTCGCGCACGAACACGGGGTATGACGGCGCATCGAAGTACTCGGGGAGCCGATCGAGCAGCTCGTCGCGCGAGCGCACACCGAAGAACGGTACGCTCGAGCCCGACATCTCCACGATGCGCACCAGGCTCGCCAGGTGGTCCACCTCCTGCGGATGCTGGTCGCAGTACTGGTCGAAGTCCTCGACGCCGCTGGCACGAAGCTCGCCGAACCTCTGCTGCACCGCCGAGAAGTCCTCCTCCCAGATCGGGATCGGGGCGCAGTCGAACAAGCTCCGCCAGCGAAGCTCCCCGCTGCTCAGCGCTTCTTCGGTTGCCGGGTGCTGCTCAGGCCCGTGGTCGAACATGGCGCATCAGGTGGACTCCCCTGCACCGGAGCGCGGAAGCGAAGACCCCGTCCTCCCCAATCAGAAAAGCTGAGGTGCCACCCGCCAGGAGGCAACGTGCTCGCCGAGCCGAGCCAAGGAGTGCGCAGCCGAACCAGCCGCGTCAGGGTGCTCGGACAGCCCGTTCGCCCCCACCCGCCCTACCGCTCGGTCAGACGCCTCCACGCCGCGCCCTTGGGCGCCGCAGCGCAGACAGGTATACATGAGGCCTCTCGGGCGGTGACCTCTTGGACCTCGTGCTCTTCGACATCGACGGGACGCTGGTGGACACCGGCGGCGCTGGGCGGCGTGCCATCGAGGAGGCGGCGCGGCTGCTCTACAGGCGGCCGGACATCTTCGACGACGTGGCCTTCGACGGCGCGACCGACAGGGCCATCTGCCGTGCGGCATTGCGCAAGCTCGAGCGTCCGTTCGACGAGGTCGAGATCGACCGGCTGCTCGACGCCTATGTCTCCCTGCTGGGGCCGGAGGTCGACCGCAGCCAGCGCTACCAGATCCATCCGGGCGCCGAGCAGCTGGCGCAGGCGATGGTCGAGGCCGGGGTGCTGCTGGGGTTGGGCACGGGCAACGTCGAGGCCGGGGCCCGCGTGAAGCTCCAGCGCGGCGACCTGAACCGCTTCTTCACCTTCGGCGGCTTCGGGGACGACGCCGAGGACCGCGCGGCGCTGTTGCGCGCCGGCTTGCGGCGCGGCGAGGCCATCCTGGGGCGCCGCGCGCGCGAGGTCTGGGTGATCGGCGACACGCCCAAGGACTACGCCGCCGGCCATGCCATCGGGGCCAAGGTGCTGCTCGTCGCCACCGGGCGCTACACCAGGTTCGAGCTCGCCCAGCATGAGCCGGAGCTGTGCGTGGAGTCGCTGGAGGACCCGCGGGTGCTGGCGCTGCTGGAACGCCGCCTCGACGACTGATTCCGTTCTCGCCTGACGAAGGAAGCCGCCATGCACGTGCCGCTCGTGCTAGCCCTTCCCGA
The DNA here is from genome assembly GCA_016218885.1 of Deltaproteobacteria bacterium. GTDB lineage: Bacteria > Myxococcota > Myxococcia > Myxococcales > UBA5297 > JACRCT01. The sequence continues at coordinate 3,633 of JACRCT010001055.1, forward strand.
TGAAGGGACTAGACTCCTCCGGCAAGCCAGCCAGAAAGGACACCCCATGGCGAACTCCCTCTCGGCCGGGCAGATGCGTCTGCTCTTCACCTCGGTGTTCCGTCCGACGCAGGAGGACCGGGTCGTCGCGCTGCTGGTCGACCTGCCGAATGCCGCCGTGCCCGACAACGACCTCTGGCGCGAGCGGCGCGCCATCGCCTGGGAGTGGAAGCAGACCCTGGAGGGGCTGCGGGAGCAGATGAACCTCTCCGAGATCCGCCTGTGCGCCTACGAGAACGTGGGCAGCAACAACAACGAGCTCCCCGACCGCTTCTTCCTGCTGGAGGCAGACCCCTCGGGCCTCGATGCCTCGGCGCTGGCCACGACCGGCCGGTCCATCGAGCGAGACGCGCTGCTCAGCTCGAGCCAGATCCTGCTCGCCCCCACCGAGTTCTCCACCACCGCCCCGCTCAAGCTGCTGGCCAAGCAGCTCCGCTTCCGCGCAGCCACCCTTCCCGGCTTCTCGAGGGCGATGATCCCCGCGCTGGGCCTGGACTACGAGCGGGTCCACGCGCGGGTCCAGGCCATCTCCCAGCGCCTCGACCAGGCCGAGGGCGCAGTCCTCGAGTTCGTCAGCGGCCTCACCAAGTACAGGCTCGAGCTCGACCTGCGGCTGCGCCTGGCGCACGCCAGCAGCGGGCTCATCCGCGAGATGCACGCCGCAGGCAACCTGCCCTCAGGCGAGGCGTACATCGTGCCCAACGAGGGCGAGAAGGAGCCCAGCCGCTCCAAGGGCGAGCTGCCGGTTCAGTTCGGCGAAGAGGTGGTCGTCTTCAAGATCGAAGGCAACAGGGCGATCGAGGCCCGTCCGCACAGCTGGGCGAGACAGGTCGAAGCCGAGCGCCAGGCCAAGGCCCTCGCCGAGGAGCCGGCCTACGGGAACATCGCCGAGCTCGGCTTCGGGGTCCTGGGCGAGTTCGGGGTGCAAGCCTGCGGCGCGACGCTGCTCGACGAGAAGCTCGGGCTCCACGTCGCCTTCGGCCGCTCCGACCACTTCGGCGGCATCACCTCGCCGCAGTCCTTCAAGGATCCCAAGCGCGTGATCCATATCGATTGGGTGTACGTGCCCTCGGTCCAACCGGCGATCTCCGTCGCCTCCGCCCGGCTCATCTTTCCGGGCGGGCACGAGGAGGAGATCATCCAGCAGGACCGCTACGTCATCTGATGGACGTGCCCGAAGGGCTGCGGCTTGACCCGGCCGCGGCGGTCAGCTAACTAGCGCCATCGCTCCGGTGCTCCCTCGCACGATGAGTGGGCGCCTCTCCTCCATCAGGGAGTCCCCGATGCGCCGCGCCCTCCTCTCGTCTGCGATCGGGCTGCTCGCGCTGTGCTGTGCGAGGAACCCGGGGGCGGCGCGGCCGACCTACTCGGGAGCGCCGAAGGCCTTCAAGCTGCTCAACGAGACACCCGAGGCCGAGACCGTGACCCGCCAGGAGAAGCGGACCGATCTCCTGGTCACCGTCGAGAACGGCGAGCCGGTACCGGCGGTGATTGCCATGGGCCAGACCACCGCCTTCTCGCGCCAGGGAGGCACGGTGCGGCTCTACGGGGACGAAGCTGGAAACGCAGGGTGGTCCGTCGACAACTTCGTGCTCCTCGAGGTGACCGATACCCAGGGAAGGGTGGTGGGTCGCGCGGCGGTGGGCTTCCAGCAGGGCGTGACCCGCGGCGCGGAGCAGCTCGACTCCCTGGGGCAGATGAAGTTCGGGTTCGGGCCCGGCGAGGTGGACATCTCCCACCTGCTGCCGGCCGACGAGCCGGTGACGATCAAAGCCACGGCGCTGGACGTCGGCGGCGTGGGCCGGGTGACGGACCTCTATGTCATCCTCTCCGCGCCGGAGGGCGCCGCCGGCGTGCAGGATGAGGAGCTGCGAGACCGGTGAGCGGACGGCTCGGCAAGCGGCTGCCCCTGGGACAGCTGGTCGCGGTCCTGGCGGACGAGGCATCGTTCGAGCAGGTGACCACGGGCGTGCGCGGAGCGCTGGACTACTTCCAGCGCACGGAGCGCGACGGCTCGGCGGCACACATCGCGGCCGAGCGGCTCGGCGAGGCCCTGGCCGACCCTTCACGGCAGCTCTACGTGCTGGAGGACCCCGCGAAGGGGCCGGTGGGCATGCTCGACCTGGCGTTGAACGCGCCGACCCCCGGGGAGGCGACCTTGGCGCTGCTCGTGCTCGATCAGCGGCGGCGGGGGCAGGGAATCGGGCGCGAGATCGTGGAGACGCTCTTCGCGGCGCTCGCGGCGGCCGGCTTCGAGCGCGTACGGCTGGGCGTCGCGCCGGGCGAGACGCAAGCCGCGCACTTCTGGAGCGCGGTTGGAATGTGGCCCTGCGGCGAGGACCGCGGGGTAAAGCTGTTCGAGCGTCCGCTGAGGTAGTGCCCGCCCAGTGAGGGATGGGGCCTTCGGGAAAAGGAATGACCACGTCCATGGATTGCTGGCACCGAAAGGGCAAGCGAAGTCCCTCCATGAGCAGGCAACGAGGCGCGCCTCGCCGATGGGGTCGGTGCGCTCGCGGGCTTGCCCTTGCGATCCTCACGATCTCCTGCATCGGCGAGCGACACACTCCGCCAACGCCTCGCCCCGACTCTGCGCTCGCGGCGGCTGCCGCGTCCCCCGCCGACGTCCCCGTGCCGGCCGAGAAGGCGGTCGTGCCCAGAGGCTGTGACCTCAACCTCGCGGGTCGCTACCGTCTCTCGATCAAGCCGTTCTGGCGCTACCAGCTCGAGGACGACGGCACCCACGTGACGCTGCGCCCTGCGGACCCCCCCGATGGCGGCGACCCCGACGCCATGGCGATGGCCTTGAGCAGGACGTCCCGGGGCTTGCTGGGCATGGTCACCGGACACGCCCGCTCCGTCAGCGGCGCACGCTGCCCGGTCTCGTTTCCCGCCCAGCTCATCGCCTGCTCTCCCGAGGGCCTGACGGTCCGCTCGGAGGACGAGCTTTCCCTCGACGACCAGTGCCAGATGAGGCGCACCTCTGCCGCCCCGACCGACAAGGTGCTGCTCCGTGAGTGACCCGACGCTCAGCCGGCTGGAGAAGCGCCTGCTCCACGAGGTGGGCCGGGCCATCCACGACTTCGACCTCATCCAGGGCGGCGACCGCATCCTCGTCGCGGTCTCGGGAGGCAAGGACTCCCTGGGCCTGCTCCACCTGCTGATGCGGCTGCGCGATCGCGCTCCGGTCCACTTCACCCTGATGGCC
>JACRCT010001056.1 GCA_016218885.1 Deltaproteobacteria bacterium
AGCGCCTACCCTGCCCCGGCAACGGTGAACAAGCTGGCGGTGGACGACAAGGTCCTGTGGATAGCCACCGACGACGGAGTCGTGCGCTTCGACTCCGGCAGCCGCCGAGCGACGCGCCGGACCATGGACGACGGGCTGCCCAGCCAGTCGGTCACGGCCGTCGCCTTCGACGAGCACAACGTCTGGTTCGCCACCCGCGGAGGCCTGGCCTACTACGACCCGGACGTCGACGGCCTGCGCGCCTTCACCCCCGCCGACGGCCTGGCCGGCGAGGACTTCCTCGAGCTCTACCAGCTCGGCGACGACGTCTGGGTGCGCACCGACCTCGGCCTCTCCCGCATCCGCCCCAAGACCCGGGTGATCAGCAACTTCACCTTCAAGGACATCGGGGGCGAGCAGATCCGCACCTTCGTGCTCGACGGCGACACGGTCTGGCTGGGCACCGAGAACGGGCTCATCAACTTCGTCTCCTCCACCGACGCCTTCGTGCCCTTCCCGCAGCAGGCGGCGCTGGAGGGCCGCTCCATCTTCGGGGTGGAGACCTTCACCGACTACCTGTTCATCGCCACCGACAAGGAGCTGGCGCAGTACAACAAGCTCAACCGCTCCTTCAAGCGCTTCAGCGCCGCCGACGGGCTGGCGCGCAACCTGGGCGCCACCGGCTCTCTGCTCTCCGGGGGCCTGTACACCGTGATGTTCGCCGACGGCGCCGAGGTCCTCGACATCCAGCGCGAGCTCTGGGCGAGCCGCACCAAGGAGGCGACCGAGCAGGCGGACAAGGCGGGAGGGTGGCGCCTGTTCGGCAACCTCAACGCCGAGGAGCCGATCGACTTCACCGTGCGCGGGCCGCTGGTCTGCCGCGCCTCCGATGGGCCGGAGTGCCAGCAGAAGCTTGCCAAGGAGCACTACAACACCGCGATCGCCGGCTTCGGGGCGGGCTACCGCTTCTCCGGCAACCGCTCTCTCGACGCCTCTGCCCGGCTGGACTACGGGCAGCTCGACGCCTCTGGCATCCGCGATCTGCAGTACCGCTTGGAGTACCTGGGCGCCACCGACGACGTGGTCCGCGAGGTGCGGGTGGAGGACAAGCTCAAGTACCGCACCGTGGAGGAAGGTCTGGAGCGGCCCATCCTGCTGCAGGGCGGTCACGCGCGCCTGGCCAGCAAGGGCGAGGAGCCGGCCATCTCCGCCCAGGTCACCGGCGGCGTGCGCCGCGGTGCCTCGCAGCGAGACTTCATCGCCGGCGTGCCGCGCCAGGAGATCTACGCCCTCTCCCAGCGCTACATCCTCCCCGGCTCGGAGCGGGTGTGGATCGACGGCGAGCAGCTCACCAACGGCACCGACTACACGATCATCTACCCCGCCGGGCAGCTCGCCTTCCTCGACCCCGAGCGGGTCGACGACCTTTCGGTCATCGAGGTCGAGTACGAGTACGACCTGATGTCCAAGAAGGGCCTGGGCGTCCTCTCGCTGCTCGACCTGCTGCCTGGCGACAGGGAGGTCGGCGACTGGTCCCGCACCGGCGAGGCGCGCCTCATCAGCGAGGAGTCGGGGCTCTACGCGCAGATCGACGGGGCCGCCCCCAAGTACATCGATCGCGGCTGGACCCGCTCGGTCTACGCCGAGTTCCGGCAGGGCAGCCGCACCATCCAGGTCGCCATCCACGACATGGGGACCGAGGCCAACGCCCAGTCGCTGTACACCTACGACCTGCCTCCGGCGCGCGAGCCGGTGGGCGAGCGCGACAACCTGGTGCTCGACGTGGGGCTGGCGACCTCCTACGCCGCCAAGGCGTTCGCCGAGACCTATTACATCGAGCTCTCCATCGACGAGAAGTCCGACCCGGCCAAGCAGTCGCTCAAGCTCTTCGCCAGCCAGATCCTCGACCGCGGCACCAACTCGGGCGCCAGCGCCGCCGAGGCGCCCCTGGAGTGGATGGCCGCGGCACGGGTCTCCTCCTCGCCGTTCAAGGGCAGCGAGCTCGGGGCGCGGGTCATCGAGACCCAGGGCCTGGGCGACCCGAAGAACCCGGTCGGAGGCAAGCCGCTACGCCGCCTGACCACCGGCATCGCCGACGCGCGCTACGAGCGGGAGGTCGGCCAGGGCGGACGCCTGACCAGCTACGCCGAGCTCGCCGGCACCCATGAGGACAAGACCGGCGCCGATGGCTGGGGCGCCCTGGGCAAGCTGCGCTTCTCGCACCCCTCGCTCGACGGCACCCTCTCCTACCGCCACCACAGCGACGGCTACACCCCCATCGGCACCGACGCGACGATGGTCGGCAAGCTCAACGACGAGGTGCGCTTCTCGGCGACCGGGTACCCCGCCCGCTGGTTGCCGGCCACCGGGCTCTTCCTGCGCCAGATGGCCCACGACGAGGAGGGGCGCGCAGGCGTGGTGCAGCAGGCGATGGCCCGCGTCCAGCTCAACAAGGACGGGCTGCCTGCCCTCTCCCTGCAAGGCGGGCACACGCTGCTCGAGAACCCCGAGGCGACCACCCGCCGCTTCAAGGCGGTGGGGCAGGCCGAGTATGACCTCGCCCAGTGGCCGCTCAACCTCCTGCGGTTCAAGCACTTCTCGATCCGCGCCCTGTACGGCTTCTCGCAGGGCGAGACCGACGAGCTCGGCAGCTTCGCGCACGGCGACCGGGTCCAGCTGACGCGGGTCGAGACCAAGATCGCCCCCACCGCGACCGAGCAGGCGTACGCCCTGTTCCGCAGCCGCAACGTGGGGCTGCAGTCGACCGAAGGCGGCGAATTCGACCTGCGGGCCTGGCACTGGGAGCTCAACTCCGGGGCGCGCAGCGCCATCGTCCCCGGCCTCATTCCGCAGGCGAACTACACCGTCCTCTATGACGACGACCGCACCGGGCAGGACCCGGTGCGCAGCTCCAAGGGGAGCTTCTCCGGCGCGCTGGGCATCTATCCCGGCCAATGGCTCGGCCTGCTCGCCCCGATGGCTCTCGAGCCCCGCTACTCCATCGCCAACGACGAGAAGGCCGAGGGGGAGATCAAGACCACCCACACCCGCGCGCACCGCATCGACAACCGGGCGGTGTGGGCGGGCACGCGCCTGGAGCTCGAGTTCTACCAATTGTGGGAGATCGCCCAGGCGGACGAGGACCAGCACCCCTTCTCGGGCAAGCTGGAGCTACGCAACCGCCTCCTCTTCCGCCCCGTCTTCAGCTCGCCCATCACGTTGAGGGTGAACTACATCGGGCAGAAGAAGCTCAACGACCGGATCCTCGCGCCCAGCGCCCCGGCCTGGGGCAACGCCGCGACCTGGGAGTACTTCCTCGAGTGGCTGATGCGCTGGAACAAGACGCTGACCACCAAGGTCACCGGCAACTACAGCTGGGGGCGAGTGCGCGACGTGGTGTTCGTGGACACCACCCAGGGCTCGATCAACCTCCAGGACTACCTGCAAGAGAGGGTCTCGGGCACGCTCGAGCTCCGGCTGTTCCCGCTCGCAGACGCCTCGCGGATGTTCCTGCTCCAGCGCGACCAGGTCTACCGGCTGTTCGGCAAAGGGGGCAGCTCCATCGAGGCCTGGGGCTTCGAGGCCGCCCTGGGAGCCATCTGGACCCTGCGGGAGAACCTGTACCTGGACTTGGAGGCCAACTATCAGCGCATGTTCTGCCTCGACCAGCCCTGCGCCGAGGTGAACAAGCTCACTCCCCGCATCCTGCTGACCTTCAACCTCTAGCGAGCTACCACCATCGCGCGCCGGTGTCCGAGCCAGGCGCGCCAGCAAGTGGGCCGTCGGTCGCGTCGTCCCCCTCCTCGCGCACGGACTTCGGGCCCCAGACTTCGGACTTCAGGTACTGCCTGACCTGAAGCCTGGGGTCTGGAGCCTGCAGCCGCCGCCGACACCCTCGTTGGTTGTGGCTCGGCCGGGTTAGGATGTCTGCCTCCGAGTTCGAGGCTCAAGGCTAGAGGATGATGGGGAACGCGAAGCTGATCTGCCACGGCTGCGGCCGGCTCATACCGAAGGCGAGCCTGGGAGCGCGCTGCCCTCACGATGGTCTCGCGCTCGTCCCCGAGGAGGAGCACCTCCGCTCGGCCAACGACACGATCCTGGGACGGGTGTTGGGGGGCAAGTATCCGGTCATCGGGCTCATCGGAAGCGGCGGGATGGGGGCGGTGTACCGCGCGCTCCAGGAGCCGGTGGGGCGCGAGGTCGCCATCAAGGTCATCCGCACCTCGCCCAACGTGGACGAGGAGGCCCTCAAGGCCCGCTTCGTGCGCGAGGCCAAGGTCGTCTCCCGCCTGTCCAACCCCTGTACGGTCACGTTGTACGACTACGGGGTGGAGGACGACGGCGTCATCTACATGGCCCTGGAGCTGGTCAAGGGCCGCCGGCTCGATTCGGTCCTCTCGTCCGAAGGGCCCTTGAGCCCCGAGCGGGCGGTCTCCATCGCCCGGCAGATCCTCAACGCGCTCAGCGAGGCCCACGCGGCGGGCCTGGTGCACCGCGACCTCAAGCCCGAGAACATCATGCTGGCGCGCGGCCCTTGGGACGAGGAGCAGGTCAAGGTCCTCGACTTCGGGATCGCCAAAGTGCTCAGCGGCGGCGCAGTGCCCAAGGATGCGCTGCAGACCCGCACCGGCACCGCCATCGGCACTCCCCGCTACATGGCGCCCGAGCAGGCGATTGGCCAGACCGAGGCGCGCAGCGACCTGTACGCGCTGGGGGTGGTGCTCTACCAGATGCTCTCGGGGGTCATTCCCTTCGACAGGCCGAGCCCGATGGACGTCCTGCTCGCCCACCGCGACGATCCGGTCCCTCCCTTCCCCGCGACGCTGCGGATTCCCGCGGCGCTCGAGGCCGAGGTCCGCAAGTCGCTGAGCAAGGAGCCGGGCTCACGCCATGGCAACGCGCGGGAGATGGCCGCGGCGCTCGCTGCGGCATTGCCCCTCGCGCCGCAGCCCGCGCCCGCCGTCGAAGATCCCGACGCGACCGTCCTGGACATCCCTCCGGTGAACCTGAGCGGCGCTCGCGCCTGGCCGCCCGATGCCACGCCCGTCGAGGACCCGGGCCAGACGTTGGGCCGCGCCGCTCCCGAGGACCTGAACGACACCTCACCGCGGCTTCCCGCGAGGGAGGACCCCGAGCAGACCCTCAAGAGCGCCCCTCCGATCGTCGTGAGCTCCTTGCCCCGGCGCCCTCCAGCCGCCGCGGCGATGGAAGAGCAGAGTGCGCCCCCCAAACCGCTCGGAAGGAGCTGGGTTCGCACGTCAGAGGAGGCCACCCATCACGTCCCGGCGTCCGACAACGCGAGCGTCTGGGGCCCGCTGGGACTCAAGCGCGCGACGCCCCCCTGGCACCTCTGGATCGTCGGTGCGCTGGCACTCCTCGCGGTGGCAGCCGTGATTGCTGTCTTGCTTCTCTGGCCCTCTTCCCAGGATGGCGAGCCGGCCGTCGAGCCTGTCGTGGCGCCCGCGCCCGCCGCCCCCGTCCCGCTGGCGGAGCCGCCGCCCCTCGATCCGAGTGCCACGAAGCCCGCTGAGGCGGCGACGGAGCCGACGCGGCCGTCGAAGCTGACGACTCCTGCGCCAGCGCCTCGAACATCGCGGCGCGACAACCGACAGACGAAGCCTCCCGCCGCCAAGAAGCCCGCCAAGAAGCCGCTCGCCGACGACCCCGACTACCTGTGACGAGAGCTCCATGGACCTCAGCGCGTTGGCTATCGCCCTGCTTGGCCTGACGGTCTCGGCCGAGCCCTCTACCCCGGCTGCCGACGAGGCGGTGACGCACACGAAGGTTCAGGCCTATCTCAGCCTCGCCTCCGACCTCTTCCGCTCCCAGGACTATGAGGGCGCGCTCGCCGAGCTGAAGCGGGCTGACGAGCTCGTCGAGCTCCCGGTGGTGCGCTGCAACCTCGCCCGCTGCTGCGAGGAGCGGAAGCGACCCGAGGAGGCCGTCGCCGCCTTCGAGCGCTACCTGGCGGGCCCCGACACGAGCTCCGTGGCCGCGACCCAGCAGAAGCGGGCCCGCGAGAGCCTCGCGCGCCTGGAGAGGACGTACTTCGGCTCGCTGGAGATCGCCTGCACCCCCGAGGGGAGCCCGGTGCAGATCAGGGTCGCGCGGGTGGCTCCAAGCCCGGTCCTCTGCCCGGCCTCGCTGCGGCGGGTGAGGGCCGGGACCTACGCAGTCACCGCCACCCTGCCCGGCTTCAAGACGTTCTCGACCGAGCTCGCCGTTTCACCAGACCAGCATCTGAAGCTGGCCGTCGCGCTCGAGCGCGAGCAGCCGGCACCGGTCGAGAGGCCCCTCGACTCCGGGCGGCCTGGGCTCGGGGCGAGCGGAACCGAGCCGAGGAACCGGTTGACGGATGGGCCTCTTCCGCCTCCCCCGCCCGTCGCCATCAAGGAGCCCGCGCCCCCGCTCCCCCAGGCGGTCCCGAGCACTGCTGTGAAAGAGGCGCAACCGCAGCGCAGCAACGGGGCTCGCGTCGGAGGCATCAGCTCCGTGGCGGTCGGCGGGCTCGCCATCGGAGGCGGAATCGTCTTCGCCGTTCTGGCGGCCCAACAGAAGTCGCTCATCGAGGAGGGCAAGCTGGCCTCGGGCAAGGAGATCCACGACACCGCCGGCACCGGCAACCTCTATGCCGGCTTGTCGATCGGCGCCTTCGGACTGGGCGCGCTGGCGGGCGGGTTGGGTGCCATCCTCCTCGCCGTCTCCAGCCCCTCGCAGCCGGCCCCGATCACCCTCCTTCCGAGCATCGGCCCCACTGGCGCCGGGCTCAGCGTCACCGCCTCCCTCCCATGACGCCCATGCCTGAGCGCTTTCTCCTGGCCCCCTTGGCCGCAGCCCTGATCGCCGCGGGCGGGCTTCCGGGGTGTATCGACCTCGAGGCGATGTCCCCCTTCCCGTGCGGCGCGGACGGCACCTGCCCGGCCAGCTTCGAGTGCGTGGGCGGAAAGTGCCATTCCACGTCCTGCCAGACGACGGCGGACTGCACGGCGTTCCCGGGCCGCTACTGCCGCAGCGGGCTCTGCGTCCCATGCACCGAGACCCTCTGCGGTCTGGAGTGCGTGGATCTCACCTCCTCGCGCTCGCACTGCGGGCGCTGCGGCGCCGCCTGCCGGTCCGACCAGGTGTGCTCGGCGTCGACCTGCACCTGTCCCCAGGGAAGCCTCTCCTGCGCCTTGGGATGCAGTGCCTGCCAGGCGGGGTCGGTCGCCAGCTGCCTCTCCAGCGGTGAATGGGCTTGCTGCGCGGAGACCCACCCCGTCCTCTGTGAGAGCTCCGAGCCGGCGCTTTCGGGCTGCTGGGGCTCGGCCATCACCTGCTCCCACTTCACTCAATGCGCTGAAGGCTGGTTCCATTGCCCCGCGGCCGGGGCCGACCAGTGCGCGAGCGCGGCGACCACCTGCCAGCTCGTCCTCCAGTGCCCGGACGGGTCGATCGGGCTGTGCGGGACAGGCGAATCCTTCGACAGCTGCTACAGCTGGAAGTGCTCGTCGTAGGCTGCCGCGGGCGAGACGCTCACGCCCCCCGGAGAGGAAGGCGCAACTTCGATCCCCCAAAGGCGAGCCTGGCCCGCCGGGCAAGTTGCGCTACGTGGCGCAACTTCGATTCCGAAAGCTTGCGTCCGCAAGTGCCTCTGTTCCACAAGGTGCGGAACGGACTCATCTTCGGAACCGGATCACTCTTCAAATGGGTTGACTTGAGTCCCGCCAACCCAGTCCCACTCGAAGATGGTGACCACGGCCTGGCGCTCCGGCAGGCAGCCAGCCTGGGTTTCAATCCTCGGGAGTTCATGCAGGCGCAGCTTCCGCTCGACAAACCGCTCGACCGCCTGGATAAGGCGCTGCTTGAGGTCTTCGCGGGTCGTCGATTGACTGTCGAGCAGGTGTTCGCTGAGCACAACGTCGGAACGAACTACCTCCTCACGCACTACAAAGAGGTGCTTCGGCGGTTGGAGGAGAAGGACGTGGTGGAAGCGTCGCCCACTGCCGAAGCCCGCCCGAAGCTGGCAGGAGACAAGGTGTCTATGGCAGGTGACGTGATCATCTCGTTCCCGAAGGCGTAGACCACAAGAGGCCAAGATGTCCGACAACAGCACCATCGAGTGGACCGACGCCACGTGGAACCCAGTACGTGGATGCACGAAGGTGTCGCCCGGATGCAAGCACTGCTACGCGCAGACCTTCGCCGAGCGGTTTCGCGGGGTGCCGGGGCATCCCTACGAGCAGGGCTTCGACGTTCGACTCGCTCCTGACAAGCTTGCCGAGCCCATTCGATGGCGACGGCCGAGGATGGTCTTCGTCAACTCGATGAGCGACCTCTTCCACGAGGCCGTTCCTGACGAGTACATCCTCGCGGTCGTCAGGGTGATGGAGCTATCGAAGTGGCACGTCTTCCAAGTCCTGACGAAGCGTGCCGAGCGAATGGCGCACCTGCTCAAGACCAAGCTGCGCTCTGCCGCTGACCAGTCGCACATCTGGTGGGGCGTCAGCGTGGAGAACCGGAAGGACGGGCTTGCGCGACTTGACCTGCTTCGCTCGACGCCGGCCAAGGTGAGGTTCCTTTCGGTGGAGCCGCTTCTTGAGGATCTTGGCCCGCTCGAGGTGAAGGGCATCGATTGGGTCATCGTTGGTGGGGAGAGCGGGCCGGGTGCTCGGGCGATGCAGGAACCGTGGGTCACGAGCATCCAGCAGACGTGCAAGAGCGAGCGCGTCCCGTTCTTCTTCAAGCAGTGGGGCGGCTTCCCGAAGAAGAAGGCCGGTCGTCTCTTGGCCGGACGCACCTTTGACGAGATGCCGCCGCGTCCGAAGGCCGTCGTCCCATCCGCGTTGGCGTACCAGTCCATCGTGACGGAGGCGACTCGTTTGGAGGCGGAGTGGAAGGAACGGCCAACGAGTCTCCGCGACGCGAGGCCGTTGCGTCGGGCGATCTCAGGTTAGGCGCGGCTGGAAGGCCCTCACCCGGCGGGCTTCCTGACGGAAGCCGCCGACCTCTCCCAGACGGTTCGGTCGGACGCTACGCGTCGCCCGAACCTGGGAGAGGTTGGGTCGGGCGCAGCGGGCGTGAGAGCCCCTCTCCCCGGGAGTGAAACGACCGATGGGAGAGGGGGCAGGGGTGAGGGACTGGCTGGAGATCTTGCCAGTCGGGACTGGCTGGACGAGACAGGTGTGGGGCGGGACTCTCGCTGCACGGCTCTGCGGGCGGGACGCCCGCGCTCCCAGGAGAAAGGTCACCCACCCTCCGACTCAACCCGTCTGCGCGCGCGACCTCGCCTGGGCGAC
>JACRCT010001071.1 GCA_016218885.1 Deltaproteobacteria bacterium
CAGGATCGCGGTGGGGTTCACGATCACCGCGTCCAGGCCCTGCTTCAGGAACTCGCGCACCACGTGCTCGCCCCCGGCCTTGCTCCGGTCGTAGGTCAGGCAGGGCCCCGGTGCTTCGTCTGCCAGGGGCCGGGTCTCGTCGAGCGGCCGGTCCCAGGGGTCGTGCTGGAAGGCGTGGATCGACGAGAAGTGCACCAGCCGGCGCACGCCCGCCTTCAGGCATGCCTCGCAGACGTTGCGCACGCCGTCGACGTTGGTGCGCTGCACCGAGCCGTCCGGGTCGCCCACGACGGTGATCTTGCCGGCGAGATGGAAGACCACCTCCTGGCCCTCGAAGGCCTGAGCGAGCGCCGCCGGGTCGGACACCTTCACTTGCGCCTTCTCCAGCGCCAGGCCGTCGAGGGGCCGGCTGTCGGAGACGTGCAGGGCGCGCACCTGGTGCCCTTCGGCCAGGAGGGATCGCACCAGGTTCCCGCCCACGTGCCCGGATGCGCCGGTCACCGCCACCTTCATGATTCACCTCTACGGTCGACTCTGATTCGGCCGCGACCGTAGGGGTAACCCGTTCGCAAGGCAAGGGAGCAAGGAGGCGTGGATGCCCGTGTCCCGGCTGCGGGCCTCTTGCGGCTGGCGCGCGTCGCTCACCAATGCGAGGATCTATCGTCCTGGGTCCGGGGAGGATTCGATTTCGTGACCGGTGAGTCGTCGCCGAAGCAGCTACGTCGCATGGCCGGCCTCATCCTCGAGATGCGTCTGGCGAGCCCGGCTCAGGTGGCCAGGGCGCTCGAGGCTTGCGAGGAGGGCCGTGCGCGCGACCCTATCGAGTGGCTGGAGCGTGAGCGGCTGATGGCTCCGGGCCAGCGCGCCGTCGTCGAGCAGCGGCTGACCCGGAACGAGCTCGCTCCTGCGGACGAGGGCCTCTCGACGCTCGTCGACGGTCGCGAGCCGCTCGCCCCCGACACCCGCCGGTCCGCTGCTTCGCCCCCGTCTTCCCCCCCCCCACTCACTGGCACGGGTCCTGGCCCCGCGGGGGACCCGCTTCCCCTGGAGACCATCGACGGCCACGCCGGACATCGCAGCAACCGGCTCTCGCAGGGGGTGGCTCCGGTCGTTCCCCAACCCCAGCGCCAGGAGGAGGAGGGCGGCGACCTGCTCGCCCCCGAGACCCCGGGGCGCTACACCTTCGTGCGCGTGCACGCCTCCGGCGGCCAGGCGCGCATCCTGCTCTGCCGCGACGAGCACGTGGGCCGCGACATCGCCATCAAGGAGATCCATCGCGAGGGCGCCGTGGGCGAGGCCTCCAATCGCTCCACCTCGGTGGAGGCGCAGCGGCTCCTGCGCGAGGCGCGGGTCACCGGGCAGCTCGAGCACCCCAACATCGTCCCCGTCTACGACCTGGGACGGCGCAAGGACGGGGCGCTCTACTACTCGATGCGCTTCGTGCGCGGCACCACCCTGGGCGAGAAGCTCAAGGCCTGCCGCACCCTCACCGAGCGGCTGCGCCTGCTGCGCCCGTTCATGGACATCTGCTCCGCCGTCGCCTACGCACACAGCCGCGGGGTCATCCACCGCGACCTGAAGCCCTCCAACGCCATGGTGGGCGAGTTCGGCGAGACGGTGCTGCTCGACTGGGGCATCGCCAAGGTGCGCGGCAAGCGCGACATCCGCGCGGTGGACATCGCCAACGAGTCCAAGCTGATGGCCGAGTACGCCGTGTCCGAGACCATCGACGGCGCGGCCATCGGCACCCCGGCCTACATGAGCCCCGAGCAGGCCGCGGGCAAAGTCGACGAGATCGACGAGCGCAGCGACGTGTGGGGCCTGGGCGCCATCCTCTACCAGATCCTCACCGGGACTCCGCCCAACGCCGGCAAGACCCAGGCCGAGCTGATCAACGCCGTGCTCGCGGGGCGGGTGCGGCCGGTGCAGCAGCTGTGCAAGGACGCGCCACCCGAGCTCGCCGCCATCTGCGAGAAGGCGCTGCGGCGCGAGAAGAACCGCCGCTACAAGACCGCCAAGGACATCGCCGACGAGGTCGAGGCCTTCCTCACCGGTGCCAAGGTCACGGCCTACCGCTACAGCTCCTGGGAGCTGCTGCGCCGCTTCGCCGAGCAGAACAAGAAGACCATGGCGGCGGCGGCGGTGATCCTCCTCACCATCATCGGGGCGCTGGTGGCCGTGACGGTGGCGCTGGGCCGCGAGAGCACCGCCCGCGCCGCCGCCAAGCACGAGGGGACGGTGGCGCACTTCCACCTCGCCCAGGCCCGCGCCAAGGCCGCCGACCAGCAACGAGGCGACTTCCGCTTCGTCTCCGCCGCCGGGCTGGCCGCCGAGTCGCTGCAGAACAATCCCGCCAATCCCAGGGGCGCCTTCTTCTCGCCCGAGTTCGCCGCCGAGCACCCCGAGGCGCGCCAGCTGCTGGTCAGGGCCGCCTCCACCCTCTACCAGACTCGCCAGCACACCCTGGTGGACCTGGTGGCCTCCTTCCAGACCGACGAGGCGCTCACCCAGATAGCCTACGCCCCCGACGGCTCGCTGCTGGCGGTGGGCAGCTATGACAGCAAGGTGCGCATCTACGACCCGGGCAAGCGCGCGCTGGTGCGCACGCTCGAGGGCCACTCCGATCGCGTCTATACGGTGGCCTGGTCGGCGGACGGGGGGTTGCTGGCCTCGGGCAGCCGCGACCGCACCATCATCCTGTGGGACGCGGTGACTGGGGCGAAGCTGCGGGTGCTGCAGGGCCACGAGGGGCTGGTGCGGCAGGTGGTCCTCTCCCCCGACGGGACGCTGCTGGCCTCGGCGAGCTGGGATAGGACGGTACGGCTGTGGGAGGTGGCGACCGGAGAGCTGATCAAGGTCCTGCCCCATGACGACCAGGTGTGGGCGGTGGACATCTCCTCCGACGGCGGGCTGCTGGCGAGCGGCGGGCTGGACAGCTTGGTGCACGTGTGGCGGCTGCCGACGCTGGAGCCGGTGGTGACGGTGGCGGCCTATACCTCGGAGGTCCAGTCGCTGAAGTTCTCGCCCGACGGTCGTGCGCTGGTGACGGGCGCGAGCGAGCGGTCGATCCGCATCTTCCAGCCCGAGACCGGAAAGCCGCTGGCCGTGCTCGAGACCAGCCAGGGTGTGGCAGGCATCCTCTCGCTGGGCTGGTCCAAGGACGGGCGCTACCTGGCCTCGGGAGGCTTCGACAACACGGTGCGCCTGTGGGACGCGCGCAGCGGCGCGGCGTTGGCCACGCTCGAGGCGCACGAGGGGACTGCGGCGGGGGTGGCCTTCTCGCCTCGCGGAGACCTGCTCGCCACTGCGGGGCAGGACAGGGTGCTCAAGCTGTGGCGGCTGCGCCAGGCCGACCGCTTCGCCCTCACCGGGCACGTCTCCAACGTGAGCGCGGTCGCCTACTCGTCACAGGGAAAGCTGATGGCCTCGGGTGGCATGGACAAGGTGGTGCGCCTGTTCGATGCCACCACCGGCTCGCCGCTGACGAGCCTGGCGGGTCACAACTCGGGGATCGTCCGGCTCGCCTTCAGCTCTGACGGGTCGCTGCTGGCCTCGGCGGCACGCGAGCGGCAGGTGATCGTCTGGGACACCAAGGAGGGCCGCGCTCTCTATCGGCTGGACCAGGAGCACGACGTCTACGACGTGGCCTTCGCGCCCGATCTGTCGCTGCTGGCCACTGCCGGGGTGGACAAGGGGGTGCGGCTCTTCGACGCCCACCGCGGCTCGCCGCGCGGAGTGCTCGAGGGCCACGAGGCGCAGCTCACCTCGGTCGCTTTCTCGCCGGACGGCAAGCTGCTCGCCTCAGGCAGCCAGGACAAGACCCTGCGCATCTGGGACCTGGCGGCCGGCAAGACCCTGCAGGTGCTCAAGGGTCACCGCGACTGGGTCTGGTCGATCTCCTTCAGCGCGGACGGGACCAAGCTGGTGTCCTCGGGCAAGGACGGGGTGGCGATCGTCTGGGACGCGACGAGCTGGAAGGAGCTGACGCGCCTGACCGGCCACGGGCAATGGATCAACTGCGTTCGCTTCTCTCCCGACGGCCGGTGGGTGCTCACCGGCGGCGACGATGGGACCGCGCGGGTGTGGGACGCCATCACCGGCGCGCCCAAGCTCATCCTCCACTCCACGCGTGAGGTGACGGGCGCCGACTTCGCCCCCGACGGGCGGCTGGTGGCGGTGGGCGACGGCAACACGGTGCGCCTGTACCCCATGGACTTCTCGGTGCTCGAGGCCGACCCCCGCCTGCTCCTCGAGGAGGCCGTCGCCGCCGGCTACAAGTCCGAGTCCTCGCAGTAGCTGCAAGGCCCTTCGGAGAGGGTCCCGGGGGCAGCTCCCCTGACGACGAGGAGATCCCCCAGCCCCGGGCGTCAGCCCGTGGGGCCGCGCCGATTCCCGAAGGGCACCACAGCCGGACGACGGAACGTCAGTGGAGGAGGCGCCTGTCCCATGCAGCACCCGGCGACGGACTGCCCGAGCAGCGAGGACATTTCCAGTGGCGCCGCTACTGCGCCTCGGTCACGTACCCGCACCCGCGTTGGACCGAATTCTCGGTGCGCAGTGTCGGGTGGTGCCCGCCCCGTGACCCATACCTCCCGTCCGTGCTCGATCACCCTATTCTCGGCAACTCGGCAAGTCGCATGGGCCTCGAACTCAGCGAGCATCCGCGTCGGCGCCTTGCTCCCCGCTGCGACGAGGTGCACATGCTCCGTACGGGCGTTCAGCGCCAGTAGGTTCCAGCCTCGATACCTGCAGACCTCCCGAATCGCCTCCTCCACTGACGTTCCGTCGTCCGGCTGTGGTGCCCTTCGGGAATCGGCGCGGCCCCACGGGCTGACGCCCGGGGCTGGGAACACCGGCAACGGCCCCACGGGCTGACGCCCGGGGCTGGGAACACCGGCAGGTCCTCGCTTCCCGGCTTGGTCGACCCTGTCCCCGCAGGTGCGAGCGCAGCTACTGCTTCGGCTTCGGCGCAAGCTTGGCAGCCAGGCGGTCGAGCTGGACGCGGTCCGCCGGCGAGGCGAGAGGCTTGGCCTTCTCGATGAGGCTGACCGTCTCGGC
Organism: Deltaproteobacteria bacterium; assembly: GCA_016218885.1. GTDB lineage: Bacteria > Myxococcota > Myxococcia > Myxococcales > UBA5297 > JACRCT01. The sequence continues at coordinate 5,059 of JACRCT010001071.1, forward strand.
GGCCCGGACGATCTGCAGTGAGGTCTCGGCCTGGGTGCGAACCTCTCCCTCGCGATAGGCAAGGAAGGTCGCCACCAGGGCCTTCGCCGCCGCGGAGCGGATGGCGTCGCGGTCGGGGCGACTGGCGTAGGTCGGAATCTCCCACACCCACTCCGAGGCGAGCTGCCCGAGGGACTTGGCGGCAACCCGGGCGATCTCCTCTTCAGGGTGCTTGGCCAGCAGCTCCCCGAGCACCTCGGCCGCCTCGAGCTGGCGGCACTGCGCGAGGGCCGAGACCACCGGCAGCTGCTTCGGTCCGGGCTGGCGGGCGAGGTCAGCCAAGGCCTGGGCGCTCGCGGCACCGCCAGTGGCTCCTACCGCCAGAGCTGCGGCGCGCACCACGTCGGGGTCGGTCTCCACGGCGAGCATGCGCTGCGCCACAGGCAGCCCCCGCGGATCTTCGAGCGCGGCCACGGCCTCGAGCAGCGACGCGGCCCAGGCGGTGCGGGCCGCCGGGAGCAGCTCGGGGCCCTTGGCGCCCTTGAGCAGCTCGCCGAGCATCGGCAGCAGCGCCTCCTGGCCCATGGACTTGAGCACCGGGGTCAGCACCGCCAGGCGACCCCGCTTGCGCTTGTCGAGCTCGGGCAAGCGCCGCTTGAGGGAGTCGAGCGCTTGGAAGCTCTTGGGCTGCTCCCGAGCGGCCTTGGCAATCTGCTGGGAGAGCGCGGAGAGCTCCGAGTCGGCGGCGCGCGTCGTGGGAGTGACGAAGAGGGCGCCGCAGGCTGCCAGGACGATCGTTGCGTTCATAGTCCACTCTCCCACCAGCGCGCGCTCGCCGGGACTTCTCGGGTGGTGTTGGAGCCGCAGTGCACCTCGCCCATCATGGCGTGGTAGAGGTTCCAGTCCTCGATGAAGTGCACGGTGATGTTGACGTTCGCCGAGGCCTTCTTGAATTCCTCCACCATCTGGGTCTCGAAGATGTCGGCTCCATTGATGATCGGGCCGTGGGGCTTGGGCGAACCGTAGTGGGCGTCGCCCAGCGAGATCCCGTTGGCGGTGCCGGGCATGTGGGCCAGCGCCTCTCCATAGGTGTCGTCGAAGAGGGTCGGCAGGTGGAGGATCTCGGCGTCGGTGATGCCGGTCGCCTCCTTGAGGATCTCGACCTGCTTGTCGATCTCCGCGGCGGCGGTCGCGCTCGCGCTCATGATCGCCGTGTCGGCCAGCAGGCGGGAGATGGTGATCTGCGCCGGGGAAGGGTTGCCGTTGTCGTCGAACCACGACTGGCCGGCGAACATCATCGTGCTCCCGTTCCCGGCGTCGACCTGGGCCTGGAGCATCTCCTTGGCCAGCTGGGGGTCGGCGATGGCGATGGTCCAGCCGCGGGCGTTGTCGGCCTTGAGGAAGGTGACCGTCTCGTCCACGTGGCCGACCAGCAACCAGGAGGTGTCGACGAACAGCGCCGGCTGGACCTTCTGGGACTCGAACAGCTTCAGCACCGTGTTGTCGGGGTGCCGGCGGGCGGATGTCCCGCGGTAGATGCGGCCGAGCGGATAGCTCTGCCCGGCGTGGCTGTAGGGAGGGACGGTCTCGAGGTTGCCGAAGGAGTTGAGGGTGTCGTCGGAGTTCCACCTCGGGTCGTACTGCTGCAGGCCGGCGACGTCCTTGCCGCGCAGCATGCTGAAGACGATCTTGCCCGCGGCGCGCAGCGGGTTGGAGGAGGTGGGCCTGGGGTAGTTCTGGTTCGCGGAGCGGATGTTGACGTCGATGACGTGGCTGCCGCCGACCGCGGGCATCGCCATGTAGGCGGTCTCGAAGTAGTCCTGCGTCCACTGGTCCTCGACGTATTGGGAGGTCCCGACGTCGTACAGCGGGTTGGGGACGCCGGCGGCGGCCATGGCCGAGCTGAGATCGGAGATGAACACGGTGGAGTCGCGCTCGCCCGCGAACCGGGCCGCGTAGATGCGCTTGGGCGGGTCAAGATGATGGCGGGTGATGATCGGCGCTACTCGCAGCCGCACGGTGTCGCTGACGGCGGGGAAGCCGCTCGCGGTGACGGTGAAGGTGACGTCGAGGTAGCCATCCCAGACGGCAGAGTCGCGCACCACGTCCTTGCCCTCGATTCCAAGCTCGACGCCAGCGCGGATCTCGGTGGCGGTCAGAACGGCGGTGGTCGGGGTGAACAGCTCGAAGCCCGAGTCCCTGTTGATGAACAGGCGGACGTAGGTGCTCCCCGGCGCGCTGAGGCTGAGGGTGCCCTGGGCATCGTCGGGGGCCTCGGGCCAGGGGACGGTCTTCAGGCGAGCCAGATCGAGCGGGTCATCGGCCCCGTTGATGACTTCGTCGGCGGCGTCGTTGCACTTCACCAGGGTGGAGACATCGGAGCCGGTCTTGGGGCAGGTCTTCTGATCGTCGTCGATGTTCGCCAGGAAGATCGCCCCGTGGGTCGAGTCCCAGGTGGCCTCGTCGGCGTCCTCGGTCGGGTCGGCGAGATCCACCGTCCCGTTGCGGTTCACGTCGGCGCGCAGGTCGACGGGGGACGTCGGCTCCCCGGCGTCGGGCCCGGGGGTAGCGGCGTCCTCTCCGGGGGCCGATGCGTCCTCGCTCGAGGTGCTCGCATCTTCCCCCGGGAGCGGAGCCACCTCGGCGTCGAGGTCGGTGACCGCGGGATCCTCACCGCAGCCGGCGATGAATCCACACGTGAGGAGAATCGCCCAGATCCAAGTTGGTACGTGCATGGTGGTACCCGGCGGCGGCCCTGTGAGGTGACGGCAGCGCACAGCCTAGTCCACATTTCCAGGAAGGTCGCGTGCCGCCCGGGTGGGGAGGCGGTCCCCGGCACAGCTTCCCTGAGGGCGAGGAGATCTCCCCGGTCCCGGGCGTCAGCCGCGGGCAGCCGTGGTGAAGCAGCTCCCCTGACGGCGAGGAGGTCTCCCCAGCCCCGGGCGTCAGCCCGCGGGGCAGCCGTGGTGAAGCGGCTCCCCTGACGGCGAGGAAGTCTCCCCACAGGACCGTCCCAGGCTGCACGAATGGCGAGGGCGCCAGCCGCTTGAGCCTCTTCACGTCCGCCCGGCACATGGTCGACGGTTCGCAGGTCCTTGCCTGCTCGACGCTCTCCTCGACCGGAAGACGCTCGATCTCGAGGACCGTGGGCTCGATCGCGCTGAGCGCCCCTGCGCTAGAGTCGTCCCATGCTCTCGCCCTCGAAGCTCCCTCGGTCGAAGACCTCCGGCCTGACGCAGGCGCCCACGCCCGCCCTGCATCCGCGCGCAGTCGCGGTCTGGGTCACAGTCCGAATGGCGACCCTGGCCATCGCGCCATTGCTGCCTTCCTGTGGTCAGCCGTCTGAGCCCATCACGGTTGTCGACGGGTCGTCCGCATTCCCAACCATGGACGCGACTCATCGGCGCGATGCCTCCGGTCCCGCCTTCGATGCCTCCGTCCAGGACGATGCGGCCTCCGAGTCGCTGGACGCCGCGCAATCCCCTGACGCTCCCGACGCGCGGGCGCCGCCGCCCGACGCAGCGCCATGGCTGGATGCCGCGACCGGCCTCGACGCGGGAGGCGACCCGGACGTGGGAGGCGCGGTCGATGCCGGGGCGTGCGCGCCGCTCCCAGACCCGATGGGCGGGGCTTCGACCGTCGACCTCTTCGCCCAGATCGGGGCGGCCTCGGTGGTCAACTCCGCTTGGGAGCCTCTGCCGAACTACACCGCAACCGGCAGCACCGATTACGAGCATGGCGGGTACGGCCTGGGTCAGTCCTCCGATCAGTTCGCCGACGGGACCCATGCCGGGCCGCGCACGTTCTACCTGCTGCCGCCGAGCAACCCCTCCGACTTCATCAAGATCTTCTTCCCCAGCCAGAGCCTGGCGCCCGCCGCGGCGTACGTCTTCTCCTCGAAGATCGGCATTCGCCACGTCCCTGGAAGCACGGCGCTCGGGGTGAGCGTGCACGTGGTGGTCTCCGCGGATCCCGATGTCGCCGGCGAGCCGAGCTGGGTCGAGCTGGCCCAGTACTCGCTTGCCAAGACTGATACCCGGCAGCTGGAGGTTCCCCTGGGCCTGTGGCCGCTGCGCGCAAACTTCAAGTTGGCCATCCAGATCTCGTGCGTGGGCAACAACTACTACGACGTGGTCCTGCTCGATGGCGCCTCCCTCCGTCCGGTCCAGCCGCGCGCCGCGCTCGGAGTCAATCAGCCGAATCTCATGTGGGACTCCGGTGGCGTACCGGTCATGCAGAGGCGGGTCGACCAGATGGCCTCCGTCGGAGCCATGCAGCTGCGGCTGGCCCTGCGCGGAGTGGGGGTGATGTCCCCGACCCTGGCGATCATCAAGCGCGCCAACGAGCGAGGGATGAAGGTGCTCTTGAACGTGCTGCACGAAGCCGAAGACTTCGTCGATCCCCTGGGGGCCACGGCGAATGGCGGTGCCGAGTTCAACGCCTTGTGCGGCTGGCCCAACGGGAACTTCCGGCTGAGCGCGGTCGACCTTCCGCGCTATCGAGCGCGACTGACGGCCTACGTCGACGCCATCCGCGCACAAGGATTGACCGTCGACGCCTACGAGATTGGCAACGAATACGACTGGGTGTGCTTCAACGGCGACATCCCGCTCACCGGCGGAGCCCCGGATCAGAGCTTCAACGCCACCGCCGCCCGGTACGCCGAGATCCTCCGCGCCTCGTACGAGATCATCCACCGTCCCGGTGATTGCCGGCCTCCCGCGGTGGTGACCTTTGGCCCCGCCAACACGATCCACTTCCGGCCCTCGAACTCCATCGACCCGGTGCGGTTCTTCACCTATCTGCGCAACGTGAACGGAGTCGACTACCTCGCTCGGTACGCCGACGTGATCGGCGAGCACATCTATTCGAGCGAGGCCACCAACACCGCCGATCTGCGCGCCGCGGCGCAGGCTGTCCCGGCGGGAAAGCCGTTCTGGGTGACGGAGTGGGGCGTGCCGCTCAGCGCGGCTTCCACTGGCTACCCGCGCTATGCGGCGATGAAGGCTGTGCTGTCGCTCATGAGCTCGCTTCCCGACGTCCGCATCGAGAACTCGTTCCTCTACGCTTTCGAGGACGCTCAGTGGGGGGTGTACGACACGTCCAGGGACACTCCGCTGTTCGAAGCCCGGATCTTCTCCGATTACCGGGTGCCGGCCAGGTAGGCAGCGCCTCGTCCTGAGCGACGCCACCGTCCTCCTCTGGGCGCAGGCGACCGACGCGGCAGGGAACCGCTCGCTCTGCAGCACCTCCTACTTCCAGGTCAAGGCTCCGTGTGGAAGGACCGGTTCTCGTTGGAGGCTAGTGCCCATGTGGCGGCAAGCGACCGGCCAAGGGCTCACGCACCTGCTGTGCGCCCTCCGATCTCTGGGGACCGGCTGCGCATGGACGTCCGAGGGCTCGTCCAAGAAGGACTTCTCGCTGCAGGCGAGCGATGTCCTCGACGCGGAGGAGGCGATCGCCGCGAGGAGCCGCGGTGGGGCGGCTCCGTAGTCCGGTGCCTGTCGAAAGATGCGGGGCCGAATACTTTGCCTCGGGCGCGTCCGAGGTGTGCGCATGAGGCCCTTCCTGAAGGCGACCTCCGTCCCGGTGGCGGCCGCGTTGCTTCTTTCGGGCTGCTTCGGGCACGACGGCAGGCTCCTCGGGGCGATCTTCGCCACCGCCGTCGTCACCGCCGCCATCGTGAGCTCGCAGCCGCCGCCTCCGCCGCGCTACGCCCGGGCGCCCCCTCCGCGGGCGGGCTACACCTGGGAGCCCGGCTACTGGACCTGGAGGGGGACGAGTGGGTGTGGGTCGACGGGTACTGGATTCCCAACTATCCGGGGTATGCGTGGCAGCCCACGCACTGGCGCCAGGACCCCACCGGCCACTGGAGGCTCGTCCCAGGGCACTGGGCCCAGGTCGGTCCGCCGCCTCCCTTTTCGCCTCCGCCGGGGCTGCCCGCTCCTCCCG
>JACRCT010001072.1 GCA_016218885.1 Deltaproteobacteria bacterium
ACCCCTTCCCTTGCGGCGAACTCATCACGCCTGAGCCTGCTCGCCTGCCAGCGCTCGACTCGATCTGCCCATTCCCGCTGCGTAGGTGTCAGCGGCTGCTCCATGAACCCCATGAACCACCTCCTGTTGAGGTGGTCCTTCAACGACACGGCACGACGCCACTTCGCACGCGGTTCGCCGGACGGATACGGGCTCGGGGCTAGAAGAGACGCCAAGGTGTCCTGGCCCAAGGGCCGGATGCGTGGTGCAACGTGCCGGCCGTGTGAGCAGATGGGGAACGTCGAGAGGGTCGAGCGCGAGCGCGAGGAAGTTGCTTCCCACCAGCTCGACGTCCTCGCGCGACCAGGTGTTCCCGTCCGCGGTGCTGGCGAGCTCGATCTTGGTGGGGCGATCCAGGCCGATTCGTGGAAGCCCGGAGGAGGTCATGGCCAGCGCGAAGTCGACGCCCTGGTCCCAGCCATGGGTGAGGAAGGTCTGCGCCCAGGGCACACAGACGCGACGGCAGCGGACCTTGACCATCCCCGCCGTCCGCCGGCGCTGAGCAACGCCGCTCTCTCGGATGACGGCCGGCCAGGCGTTCGGACCTTCGCAAAGGGAGCATTGGGCCGGTCGGTCGCACGCAGTGGTACGCACCCCTCGCAGGCTGCGCCTCATGGACCACGACCGTTCGTGCGCTTCCCTCGCGTGCCGCGACGAAGGCACCTTCCTTCCGGCGAAACGAGCCCTCGCCTGCGCCCAGCGCGGCTGCACTAGCGAGCGGCTCGTTCCTGGGGGGACACACAATGGGCAAATCACGATTGCTGGCGATGGGCGTGATGGCCGTGCTGGGGTTGTCCGCGCCGGCTCAGGCAACGCCGGTGAGCACTCCGGTGAAGATCGAAGGCGCGAAGAGGAAGTCGGTAGCCTGCGTCAACGAGAACTCGCCGGAGTGCACCTACGTCAAAAAGGGCGTGCACGGCACCGCAGAAGGGGGATGCCTCCGCCTGCAGTCCGATGGCGAGATCTGGTTCAAGAAGCCCGTGTACGCCGACGTGCTGATCTCCCATCACATCCTGCCCAAGAAGCTGGAGGCGGTTGGCTGCGCCGTCGGCCAGGAGTGCCCGGAATCGAATTTTCCCTTCGACCCGGTGTGGCTAGAAGACGGCGCCTGGGTGAGGTTCTACCTGGCCGACTTCCAGGAGAAGGTGTTCGCCAAGCGCAACGTCAGCGGAAACCCCGGGCTCTGGGTGTCGGACGAGAGCGACGCGTGCCTCGACGACGGGAATGTCACCTCGGGCCTTTGCGAGTACGTCGGCAGGTGCCGGGCGGGCCTGATCTGGGACCGGATCGCCGACTTCGTGGCAGCCGCGAATCTGAGCTTCGAGGTGGAGGCCGTCGAGGGGCAGGCCGGCAAGGAAGGCAACCAAGTCGTCATCAAGGACGTTCTGCTGACCGCCGAGTCCAGGGAGGACGTCTACGTCTGGCTCGCGAAGAACAACAAGACGGCAGGAAAGTTTGGCTGCAGCGAGACTGGGGAGGACCCGGTGGGCTGCGCGGCGACGGTGGGGATGGCGATAGGAATCTGCGGGCCCAACCAGACCCTCTACACCGGGCTGGGGGTGGCGAAGAAGGTCGGGGAAGGCGGCGTCGCCGTGACCGGCAATCCGGGGATCTTCGTCTACTACGAGGGCCAGCAGCTCTTCGAGACCCGGTTCAGTGACCTGAGCAAGGCCACGCAGTAGCGCCGCCACTTCACCTGCTTGCTGCGCGCTCCACCGGGGGCGCGCAGCAGCCGTAGGCGGGCAGTGGATGCCATCCCGATTCATGCATCGAGAAATCCCAGGTTTCCCCGAGCGGAGGGGCGAGCCTTCGGCAAGATCAGGAGCGCGTGCCCCAGAGCCGAGGGGCCTCGACTCCGCTCCCACCGCTGCGTGGCGGGAGCTACGCTCGCGGCGATCGGATTGCCGCGCCTAATGCTCGGAATGGCATCCACTTCCCGTAGGCAGTGCGAGGGTCTCGACCGCGGTTGACCCTGCAGGTCGCAAGCGCCGAGAACGGGCCGTTCGCCGGGCCCACGCGCACGAAGGCCGCCTCGCTCTCACTTCTTCTTCTTTTTGGCCCGGGCCTGGGCGGCCGCCTTCCTCTCCTCGGCGGCTTCGCGCTGCTTCCGGAGCACCTCTTCGCGGGCCTTCTTCGCGGCGAGGGCCTTGCGGTCCTTCTCCAGGGCTGCGGCGACGGCGCCGGATTCCTTTGCGCAGGAAGCGAGCACCGCAGCCGGTGTGGTCATGGCACCCGCGACCACGAGCGCCTGCCCGCCGACTCCGCCAAGGGCGATCTGGTTCTGCGCGTCTTGGGTGCAGGCAACCAGCTTCTTCTGCGCGTCCTCCCAGGCGTCGATGCGGTCCTCAAGCCCCGCGGCCATCCGGGCCTTGGCCACGCTCTCGCGCCCTTCACTGCGGGAGACGCACGGACCAGAGAGGAAGGTCGCGAGCGCTGCCGCGTGCTTGACCTTCGGTTCGGCGGCATCGTGCCGCTTGCGCGCGCTGGCGGCGAAAGCAGCATACGGGGCGTCCTGTGGCTCGAGCTCGCGGCCATCGCCGATCTTCTCGGCGAGTGACTCCATCGCCTTGCGCGCTCCTTTCACATGCTCGCGTACCGGCACTGAGGGATTGAGCTCGCTCATCGCTCGCTCGAGCTCGGCGAGCGCAAGCTCGACCTCTCGCTTCTGCTCGTCCACCAACTTCTGCAAGTCACGCTTCTTCTTCTCGGCGCGAGCCGCGGGCAATCTCGTGCGCGCCCCAAGCAGCCGCTGGTTGAGCATGTGCCGCTCGGGGTAATAGCCCACGTCGGGATGGGCGAGCAGATCTTGGGCCTTGTCGATGAGCGGCTCCGCAGCGTCCGGCTCGAGCTCGGCCAGCCTCTTGTCCGCTCTATCGAGCCGCTCCTCGGCGTCGAGGGCCAGCCTCTCGCCATGGATCATCCGGGCTTGAAGCGTGTCCGCGGCGCAACCGGTCACGAGCAGCAGAGCGGCCAGTCAGGGTCGAAGGACGTCATCCGCGCGTGCGTGCCTGGCATTCATTGCGCCAGCTTCCCACACAATTCCCCGCGATCCCGGGTGGCCTCTGCAGAACGTGGCCAGGGCGAGGCTGGCTACGCCCGGCTGCCTGACGAGGAGCCGAGCGACAGGCTGACGAAGCACGGTCGAGTCGATGCAGGTCGAGGTGCCGAACGCGGGGTACCAAGGTGCAGCCGGCGCAGAAGCTCCCGGCCTCCCTGCGCTGCAGGGGCGTCACAGCTCGTGGTTGTCTCCGAAGACGACAAGGCGCTCCTCATGGATTCCGCGCGCGGAGGGCTGGGATCCTCGTACGGCGAGCCCACTCGGGCGAGAATGCCTCCCGGCATGAGCTTCGAGGCCCCACAGGCGCTGCTGCTGGTCATCCCCCTGGCGCTCCTGGTGTGGAAGCGGGGGCAGGTCGCCGCTCCCGCGGGCTGGATTCGCTGGACGCTGGTGCCGCTCCTGGTTCTGGCCCTCGCCCGTCCGGTGCTCGACCGCGGGGGAGATCAGATCGACCTGGTCCTGGTCGTCGATCGGTCGCGCTCGATGCCTTCGGGCTCCGACGCCGCGGCCGAGGAGATTCTCGGCCTGGTCGAGGCTCGTCGCGCGAGCGGCCAGCGGGTAGGCGTGGTGACCTTCGGGCGCCAGGCCCACGTCGAGCGCGCCCCGGCGACGGGTGGGTTTTCCGGCTTCCAGCGGCCGGTGAACGGCGAGGCTTCGGATCTGGCCTCGGCGCTGCTCGCCGCCGAGCAGCTGGTCCCCGAATCGCGGGCGGCCCGCGTCCTGGTCCTGAGCGACGGTCGTGCTACCGGCGGAGATGCTTTGGCCGCCGCGCGCCGGCTCGCTCAGCGTGGGATCCCGGTGGATTACCGTCTGCTCGCGCGCCAGGAAGCACCGACCGACGTGGCGGTGATCGATCTCGAGGCGCCGGCGTCGCTCGCCTCCGGGGAGGCTTTCCACCTGGCGGCGACGGTCCGCGCCGCGAAAGCCGGAGAGGCTGGCTACACGCTGCTGCGCAATGGGGTGCCCATCGGCCAGGGCAAGCTCGCGCTCAAGGGCGGCGAGCAACGAGTGTGGTTCCGCGACCGGGTCGAGAGCGCGGGGTTGGTCGACTATCGGCTACGCCTGCAAGGCGAGGGCGGCGACGCGGTCCCGGAGAACGACCAGGGTCGCGCGGTGGTGCGGGTGGCCGGTCCGCCACGAGTGGTGGTGATGCGCGCCGACGGCAAGGCCGGGGTCCTGGCGAAGACGCTGCGCGCCGAGGGGCTGCAGGTGCAGGTCGTTGCCCCCACCTTCGTTTCGCTCGACGCACTGGAGGGCGTATCGGCGGTGGTCCTGGAGAACGTGCCGGCGCAGGCGCTGGGCGACACCGCGATGCGCGTGCTCGACCTGTACGTGCGCGAGATCGGCGGAGGGCTGGTGGTGACCGGCGGGCCGCAGAGCTTCGGCCAGGGTGGCTATTTCCGCTCCGGCCTCGAGGACCTGCTGCCGGTGACGATGGAGATGCGCCAGGAGCAGCGGCGCACCGCGGTCGCCCTGGTGGTGGCGCTCGACCGCTCGGGCTCGATGTCGGCGATCACGCCCGACGGGCGCCAGAAGATCGCCGTGGCCGCGGAGGGTGTGGTGGGCGCGCTCACGCTGCTCTCGGGCCAGGACGAGGCCGCGGTGTGGGTCGTGGACGAGCGGGCGCACGAGATCCTCCCGCTGACCCCAGTGAGCGAGGGGCTGGATCTGAGGAAGGTGGCGACCATCGAGTCGATGGGCGGAGGCATCTACATCCACGAGGCGCTCGAGGCGGCGGGCCTGCAGGTCATGCAGAGCGAGAAGCCGGTCAAGCACGTCCTGCTGTTTGCGGACGCAGCGGACTCGGAGGAGCCGGGCGACTACGTGAAGCTGCTGGCAGATCTGCGAGCGAAGGGCGTCACGGTGAGCGTGATCGGTCTGGGCACCGACCAGGACGTGGACGCGAAGCTGCTCATGGACATCGCGGCGCGCGGTGGCGGGCGCATCTACTTCACCCTCTCTGCTGCGGCGCTGCCCCGGCTCTTCGCGCAGGAGACCATCGAGATCGCCCGCGCCGCCTTCGTCGCCGAGCCGACTCCGCTCGCGGTCTCCGGGGACCTGGCCACCCTGGGTCCGGTGCAGGCAGAGCTGGCACAGGCACCGACCGTGGGCGGCTACAACGTGACCTATCTGCGACCCGGGGCGGGGCTGGCCTACCGCACTGCGGACGAGAGCGCGGCTCCCGCGCTGGCACTCTGGCAGCGTGGCCTGGGGCGGGTGGCGGCCTTCACCGCGGAGGTCGACGGGCCCAAGGCGAAGCCGCTGGTGGGTTGGCCGGGCTACCGCGCGCTGTTCGGCAAGCTGGTGCGCTGGACGATGGCGCCGGAGCAGGCGCAGGACGCGCTGGTTCGGGTGCGTCGCGACGGGCACGAGCTACGGGTGACGGTGGAGGTGGCGCCGGGGCAGGAGCTGGACGCGGGAGGCGCCTCGGTGGCGCTGTTGCCCGGGGACGGGGAGGGCACGCCCCGCGAAGAGGCCCTGCGGCCGGAAGGGGACGGCAAGCTCGTCGCGCACTTCACGCTCGACGCGAGCGGCAGCTTCCATCCGTTGGTGAAGCTCGGGGGCCGGGTCTTGAAGGGGCCGCCGGCGACCCTGCCCTATGCGCCGGAATACGAGCCGCAGCCGCCTACCCGCGGCAAGGAGCTCCTGGCGTCGATGGCCCGGCTGACCGGAGGTGTCGAGCGGCTCTCTGTGGAGGGCGTGCTCGACCGGG
>JACRCT010001075.1 GCA_016218885.1 Deltaproteobacteria bacterium
CCTGAGCCTGATCGAACTTCCCGGTCGACTTCTGATCGGCGCTGGTGAAGGCGCCGCGCTCGTGGCCGAAGAGCTCGTTCTCTATCAGCGAGGTCGGGAGCGCCGCACAGTCCACCTTGACCAGCGGATGATCGCGGCGAGGCGAGTTGACGTGGACGGCCCTGGCGAAGAGCTCCTTCCCCGTCCCGCTCTCGCCGCAGAGGAGCACCGTGGCCTCGGAGACCGCTGCCTTGGTGACCAGGCGATAGACCCGCCGCATCGGCTCCGACTCGCCCACGATCCTGTTGAACCTGTCGGAGAGCGGCACCGGCTCCAGGGCCTCGTGGGGGCTGCGCAGCAGCTCCGCGTACAGGGTCGTCCCCTCGATGACCACCCCGGCCTGGATGCCGAGCGTCTCGAGGAGGCGCTCGTCCTCTCGCCCGAAGTGCCCTCCGTGCTTATTGAGGAGCTGGACCACCCCGACGATCGTCCCGGCCCGATCCCGGATCGGCGCGGCGAGGATCGAGGACGTCTCGTACCCCGTCTGCTCGTCGATGCCGCGGAAGAACCTGGAGTCGCCCTTCGCGCCGTCGACGTTCACGACCTCGCCCGTGGCGGCGACATGGCCGACGATCCCGGGACCGAGCGGGAGACGGATCTCCGGCAGCTCCGGCAGGTGGGCCGCCTTGGAGAAGACCTCGCGCTTGCCGTGATCCACCAGGAAGATGCTGCCTCGATCTGCGTCCAGCACCAGGCGAATACGATCGACCAGGGCACGGAGCAGGTCCTCGAGGGCGACCTCGCGCCCCAGGAGCTCGCTCATGGCGAGGAGGACCGCGCTCGTCTCATGGATAGTGGCCATCGGGAACCGGAGGATCCCAGCGCCGCTCCTCTCGGTCAAGCGGCAGCAGGATCGCTCCGCCGCCACGACGACCGGTCGAACGGCCAGACCGACCGGTCCGTCGATCGTCTAGACTGCGCCGCGTTCGGCGGACCAGGAGCAATCGATGCGATCAATAGGCCCCTGCGGCACGATCTCCCTGGCCAGCTTGGTCCTCCTCGGCGTGGCTGCTCAGGCCGGAGCCGAGCCGCCCGACACGGCCGCTGGCACAGCTGAATCGCTCCAGGAGGAGCGCGTCGATCCAGGCTCGCCGCGTGCGTCGCTGACCCAGTTCATGGAGCTGTGCAGGACGGGGCAGTACACCGACGCGGCCCGCTACCTGGAGCTCCCGGCTCGCCCGGGGATCTCGGGGCCAGACCTCGCGAGGCGCCTGAAGGCCGTCCTCGACCGGTTCGCGTGGATCGACCTCGAGGTCACCTCTCCTCTCCAGGGGGGAAAGGCCGATGACGGCCTGCCGCCTGGGACCGACGAGATCGCGCGCATCGCCGGCACCGAGGGAGGCCCGGAGCCGGTGCGCCTCGTCTATCGAGCCCGCGACGGCGGCCGGTGGATCTTCTCGCGCGCCACGGTGAACCGGATCGACGGCTGGTACGAGAGGATCGAGAATCGCTGGCTCCTGGAGCACCTCCCAGCACCGTTGCTCCGCCCGGGTCCCCAAGATCTCCTCTGGTGGCAGTGGCTCGCCCTGCCCTTCCTGCTGCTGCTAGCGTGGGCAGGGGGCTACGTCCTCAGCCGGATCAGCCGCGGCCTCCTGGCGCGCATCGCGGCGCGCACGGCCACCAGGTGGGACGACGAGGTGCTGGCCCGCATCGGCGGCCCCTTGACCGTGGCCTGGGCGGTGGCCTGCTCTTACCTCCTCCTCCCCTGGCTCGGCCTCTATGCGCCGGCACGGGAGTTCGTCCACCGCTGCCTTCGAGCCAGCCTCCTGGTGGTGTTCTTCTGGGCGCTGGCGCGCTCGATCGACGTCGCCCGGCAGATGATCGCCGCCTCTCCGTGGGCGAAGGATCACCCGGGCTCGCGCTCCCTGCTCCCACTCGGAGCGCGGGTCGGCAAGGTCGTCGTCGTGGCTCTCGCCGCCGTGGCGCTGCTCTCCGAGCTCGGCTACCCGGTCGCAAGCCTGATCGCCGGCCTCGGCATCGGCGGCCTCGCCGTCGCGCTGGCCGCGCAGAAGACCGTGGAGAACCTGTTCGGCGCCTTCTCGATAGGCGCGGACCAACCATTCCGGGTCGGTGACTTCGTACGGATCGAGGACTTCACGGGGACGGTGGAGACCATCGGCCTCCGCTCGACTCGCATCCGCACCCTGGACCGCACGCTCATCAGCATCCCGAACGGCAAGCTCGCGGAGATGCGCGTCGAGTCCTTCGCGGCGCGGGACCGGATCCGCCTCGCTTGCACCGTCGGGGTCGTCTATGGAACGACGGCCGCACAGCTACGCGAGATCTTGTCCGGCCTGGAACAGGTGCTGCGCGAGCACCCGAAGATCTGGCCAGAAGCGGTGGTGGTTCGCTTCGAGAAGCTAGGCGCGTCGTCCTTGGACCTCGAGGTCATGGCCTGGTTCCAGACCTCGGATTGGGCCGAGTTCCAGCTCATTCGCCAGGAGGTCCTGATCCAGTTCATGGAGCGCATCGAGCGCGCCGGGAGCTCGCTGGCGTTCCCCACGCGGACGGTTCACCTGGCGAAGGCGGATCGCGCTCGGGCCGGATAGCTGCCGCGGCCTCACGCGTGGACCTCCAGCGGCAGCTCCTCCCCGACGAGCGCGGAGAGATCGAGGGCGTCGAAGAGCGCGTTTCCCGCGGCGTCGTTGTTGAAGTAGGCGAAGGCATCGCCGCCCGCGCTCGTCCAGCGACGGAGGCTGCGCGCGAAGGGCCGGAGCGCCGACCGCCCGTACCTACCGGCGTGGCGGGCCGAAGTCCCGTGAAAGCGTAGGTAGCGAAAAGGTGCAGTCAGCCGCGGCGGCGGCTTGTCCACCAGATCGTGCTCGCAGAAGGCGGCGCAACGGCGAGCGAGCACCCGGCTCACCTCGTCCGAGTACCAGCGAGGGTCCCGGAACTCGAAGACGTGGCGTACGTCCAGGGGAAGGTGCTCCAGGAACGCCGCAAGCCGGCCTGCGTCGGGCGCCATCCGCGGAGGGAGCTGCCAGAGCACCGGCCCGAGCTTCGGCCCCAGGGGATTCACGGCGGCGAAGAACCGCTCGATCCCGACCTCGGCCTCGAGGAGCCTCCGCACGTGAGTGAGGAAGCGGCTGCCCTTGCACGCGAAGACGAACCCGCGCGGCGTCTCCGACCGCCAGCGATCGACCACCTGTTTCGACGGAAGGCGGTAGAAGGTCGCGTTCAGCTCGACGGTGGTGAAGACCTCCGCGTAGCGGGCCAGCCAGCGCTCCCGCCCGAGGCCCTCCGGGTAGAGGAGGCGGCGCCAGTGCGGATAGGCGAAGCCCGACGTGCCTAGCAGGATCCGTCCCATCTGCACGTGAATCTGGAGACCGCGGGTCGAGGCGGCCCTGGCGCCGCCCTACTGGCTCCGCGCGGGCTCGGCGCAGGAGACGGGCAGGTCGTTAGGCCCGGGGATATGGACGATTCGCACACCCTCGTGAGGCAGACCCGTGATCATGAGGCGCCGCTCCTTCTCGTCCCCGTGGGCCAGCACCTCCTCGACGCGCTGGACGGTGAGCGGAGGGCCGAGGCCTCCCTCGGCGGCGTGGCCGCAGACCGGGAAGGTCGGAGAGGCAAGCAACCTCACCTCCCGGACTCCCTGCTGGTCGGGTAGCTGGGCCGACATCGCCAGGAAGCCGCAGCTCCCCAGCGCGACGTAGACCCGATCGACGCCGTGGGTGATGGAGACTGGCGCGTCCGGACAATCG
>JACRCT010001066.1 GCA_016218885.1 Deltaproteobacteria bacterium
GGAGTCCAGAGCCAGGTGCAGGAGCAGCTGGAGGGCTGCTTCACCGAGGGGGTCGGCGCCGTCGGCGATCGCGCCGTGGTGGGCTACATCGGCGAGGCGCCCACCGACGTTCGCTTCCTCGTGGGGCTCAGCGCCTCCGGCCAGGTGGCGCAGCTGCTCGGAGCGTTCCTCCTCGCGAAGAAGTGATGGTGGCGTCCGCGGGACGCACGGCCATCAGGCGCCTTCGCCCGAGTTGCTCATCGAGCTCGGCCGCCAGGAGGCACGCGCCCGGCGGGACGACTGGCTGCGGCACTGCTCGGAGGTGCCCGAGAGCCGCGCGTGGGCGGCTTGAAGGCGAGGCCGGCGCCGCTCATCCCAAGCGCCGGTAGTCGAGCTCGCTCGTGACCGGGGTCACGAGGCGCTCACGGTGCCTGCAGCGTCGCCGAAAACCCGCGATGGTCGGACACGTACGCCGAGCCGGTGAACGGCTGGGCGAACTCCTGCTCCACCTCGACCACCTCCAGTGTGCCGCCGCCAGTCGTCGCGCCGCGGGCGAGCAGGTAGTCGATGCGAATACTGGGAGAGGACGAGGGGTAGGAGAACCCCGGCGCGCCGGGGTTGAGCGCCGCCCAGGCGTCGCTGAAGGCCGGGCTCGCTACGGTGAAGGTCAGGATGGGCGCGGTGTCGGGCGTGGTGTTGAAGTCGCCCGCGACCAGGGCGTGCGTTCCGGCCGGCTTGCCGGCGCCGCCCTGCCACTCGTTCACCAACTCCAGGACCTTCTGCGCCTGCGCTACCCGCGCCGCAGCGTCCTCCTGCCGGAAGGACAGGTGCGTCGACACCAGCGCCACCATCCCCGCGGGCGAGGCAAAGACGCTCAGCAGCGCCTTGCGCGGGAAGTCGGCGGTCGGCAGATCGGCCACCGCGCTCGCGGCCATGGGCAGGGCGCTGATGATTCCCAGACCCTCGGGGGTGACGTCGTTGGCCAGGTGCGTCTGGACGAACTGGTGCCTCCAGGTCCGTCCCGTCGCCGTGGAGAGCTTGCGCGCGAGATAGTCGGCGGAGTTGCCCACCCCGGTGGCGGCGTCCTCGCAGACCTCCTGCAGCGCGACCACGTCCACGTTGCTCGCCGCCCAGCGCGCGGCCATGGCGTCGAAGCGCGCCTGTGGTGAGTCGTGCTGGCAGTGCAGGTTCTGCGTCGCGACCCGCAGCCGGCCTTGTGCCTGGCGTACCGCGAGCTTCCCGGCCTCGCCCGCGCCGAGCGTCGGGCCCTGGGTGCCCGCCATCAGCCACTCGCCCTTTCCGGCGAAGACCGCGCCGGTGACCCGGTAACGGAAGGCGTACTCGTGCACGCCCGAGGAGGGGGCCGTCAGCTCTGCCTTGAACTCGTCGTTGTTGTCCTTGTCCTCGTTGAAGGTGGCGGGGGTCCAGGTCCAGGTAGTGGGGTCGGAGCCGATGGGCCCCAGCCCGATCTCCGCCGCCAGGCCTTTCATGGCGCCCGTCTGGTCGGTGCCGCCGGCGATCCAGATCTGCCCGTAGATCGCCTCCCGGTCCCCTGAGGCCAGAGTGAGGTAGGCCGGCCACTGGGTATTGGCCCAGAACGAGTCGATCACCAGCGCCGCGCCCCCGTCGGGGGTGACCGCGGTGCCCGTGTCCGCCGGACCCGTCACGCCGGAATCCGGGATCGGCGTGCCCACGTCGGGCCGCTCGGGCTCCTCGCTGGCGTCCGGGCCTGCGTCGCGTCGCGCGGAGGCGTCTCGACCTGTGGACGAGAAGCCGCCATCTCCTGCGTCTTCCGCCGACGGGCAGCCCGTGGCACAGAGGGCCACGGCGACGAGGAGCGACGAAGCAAGAAGGTGCACCAGCGAGCGCTCACTCATGAAGGCGTCCTCCCTCTGGCGCGGGCCACGACCTCTACGCATGGGGAACATCAGGTGTCGCCGTTGAAGGCGTCCTTCACCTCGAGCTCGTCGTGCTGGGGGTCGCGCAGAGGGTCGACGACGAGCACGGCGTTGTCACCGGGCTCCCAGTCGAGGCGGCCGGCGGCGTCGCGCTTGACGACCTTGTACTCGAGCTTGGTGCCCAGCGGCAGCTCCACCGCGGCGCTGCGCCAGTTCGGGTAGGTCGAGGGGTCGGTGTCGAGCTTGAGCCCCGGGCCGCTCTCGCCCCACTGGCCGAGGGCGGGGGTGTTGCCGGTGACGTAGACGTCTTGTCCCAGGTGCGTCCTGGCCACCACGTTGAAGTCGACCTTCACCTGGGGCCAATGGGGCAGCTTCTGCAGGCCGGCGATGAGGGTCTCCACGTCGGGCTGGTCGGCGCTCTGGCTCCCGTAGCGGCGCAGCACGCGCAGCATCTCGCCCAGATAGCGTTCGCCGGTCTCGTTCTTGTCGAGCTTGCCGGAGTCGATGAAGAGCAGGCTGTCGGCGTTCTTGCTGTAGGGCGAGGCGCCCGAGCCCATCACCGAGTAGGTCCAGTTGCCGGCGTCGGTGACCACCTTCATGTCCTTCAGGCCGAAGAGCGCCGACTTGAGGTGCATGGCGCTGAAGTCGCTGGCGGAGTTGATGCACTCGTAGGTGGGGATGCCCGCCTTCTGCAGCAGCTCGTCGGTCTTGTCGTTGTCGTAGCCCGGGGTCGGGTTGCCGCGGGCGTCCACCGAGTCCGACTGCTTGCGATCGGTGATCACCACCACCGGCACGCCTCGCTCATGGGCGGCCTTGAGGTGGTTGATGAGCTTGGTCCTGTCCGAGCCGACCAGCTCGCGCAGGGTGAAGACCGACAGGCAGATGAGCTCCGTCTCCTGGTCGATGAGCTCGAAGATCTTGTCGGTGGGCCGAGGCCCCTGGGCGCTGGGGCCGGTGAAGAGGGCGTTGACGGGGCACTCCGGGTCCCAGGTGTTGGTCACCCGCTTGCCGTCGCGCATGGACTCGATGGCTCGCTGGTACTGATCGATGAGGTGCTGGTCGGTGATGCGGTGCAGCGACTCGTCGTTGTGCCGGGCCATGGTCTCCGGGTTGTAGGAGCCCGTCAGCAGCGTCTCCTTGATCTGGCCGGTGGCGGGATCGGGGTAGGCGAAGACGCGGGCCTTGAGGTGGAAGATGCCCGGCATGTCCATGCCGATGAGCTGGGTGCTGCGCTGCTGCTGTGCGCTCAAGCCGGCCTGCGAGGGGGCATAGCTGAAGCCCGCGGCGGTGAGGTCTCTGACCAGCGTGCTCCACCACTTGGAGGGCGCGATGGACTTGGAGTCGACGAGGACCTGGACCTTGACTCCGGCCTTGGCCGCCTCGGTCAGCTTCCGCACGACCTCCTTGTCGGTCAGGTTGTAGACGGCGTAATCGATCCGATAGGGGTTCGACTCCGGCGGATAGGTCTTGGGGTCGGCCTTGCGGGCGTTGATGACCTCGTCCAGGGCGGCGTACTCCATGAAGCGCGCTTCGTCCCCGGGGGTGAAGACGGTCTCGATGGCGTCCGCGGCGAACGGCGTCCGGCGAGGCTCGAAGACGTCGTTGGGGATCGAGGGGTCGGTCGGTGGCTCCACCGGCGTGGTGCCGATGACGACGCCCAGGAACGAGCCGAGGGCGGCCTTGGTCTCGACGTCGATCTTGTCGCCGTGCTTGCGCAGCAGAGTCATCAGCGCGGCCTTCTCCGCGGCGCTGACCTTGCCGTTGGCCTTGGCCTCGGCGATCAGTGAATCCATCTCGCTCTGGTTCACCCGGCCGTCCACGAGAGCCTGGGTGATCTTGGTGCCGATGCGGGTGGTCATGACCGTCTCCCAAAGCGACGAAGCCTGAAGAGCTCCCGTATGTTATCCGACGAGGGAGCCGCCGGTTGCCAAACAGCCTGGAGGACGGGTGGGCAGGCTCTCCTCGAGGAAAGACAGGCCGGGGAGGCGGGGCGAGCTGGGAGAGTCACCCCGCAAGACGAAGGGCGCGCCCTCATCGAGCGCGCCCTCGAGCTGTCTGACGAAGCCTGGACCTGCGGCTCGCTACAGCGCGGCGCAGCGATCGAAGGTCACATCCTTGACCTCGGCGCCCACGGTCACCTTGCCGGTGCCGCAGCCGGTGAACTCCACCACCGCCGAGTCACCCGAGCTCGTGCCGCCGGTGATGGACCCGGTGAGCTTGCCGGAGACCGGGCAGTTGCAGGTGCCGTCCCACTTCACGTTCTCGGGGACCAGGGTCGTGGTGTAGCCGGCCAGCTTGTGCTCGATGACCATCTTGCCGCTCTGGATGGTGCGGTTGAACCGCTCGCGGCCCTGCACCACCAGGTCCTCCTCGGTGTGGGTGGCGATGTCGAAGAGGGTCTTGTCGTTGCGGTCCTTCATCACCCGCTCCATGCCCTTGACCTTGAAGAGCCAGCCGTCGGCGGTGCGGGTCGCCATCTGCCCGCCGCCCGGCGAGGTGACGGAGAGGGTGGCGTCGCGCCGGCCGGTGAGGGTGAAGTTGGCTTCGCGGGTGACCGAGGCACCGGTGGCGGCCATCGAGCATCCCGAGTCGGAGAAGGTGAGCTTCACGGTGCCGCTGAGCTTGTTGGCCCCCAGGGCGCAATCGCCGAAGTCCTTGGTGCGCACGCCTGCGTTGCAGGTGGCGAAGCTCTGGCCCCAGCAGGCGGCCGCGTAGGCCGAAGGCATCGCCAGATCGAGCGCTCGGTCCAAGGGCGACTTGTCGAAGCCGGGGCGATCGAGGGGCACCACGTTCCAGGCGAACCCGCTGCCCGTTCCTGCCTCGTCGAAGCTCGCCAGCACGTCGGCCGCCGCCTGCCCGACCTCCTCGGTCTCGTCGATCGCCAACCCGCCACAACCCACCAGCGCCGCCATCGTCATCGCTGCCATCAACCGCATCGTCGTCATGGCCATCTCCTCGCTCGCTCGGGTTCGTGTTCGCTACGTCACCCGCCTGCAAACACCCGTGGGCCGGGTCGGTTGCGGGCTGAGGCGAAAGTCGTGAAAAGCCCCCTGTATTCAACCGATTGGCCAAGCCGCGCTCCTTGCGGCGCCAGCCCACTCGGGCGCGCCCTCGGTCCGACGCGGAGGCCATGTCGGACCCCCCTGCTAGCCTCTGGGCAACCATCGTCACGAGGCAAACGCCATGACCCAGAAGCCCATCGTCACCTCCCACGCCGAGGTCGTCCGCGAGCAGCTCACCGAAGCCGGAGAGGTCCGGGCATTGCGCTCGGCACGTCGCGGCCGGGTACGCCTGCTCCTCGAGCTCAACTTCAGCCGCCTCGCGCGCTTCCTCGCGCCGGATGACGATCGTCAGCTCTATCGCTGCACCGAGTACGATTCGGAAGCCGAGCTCCTCGTGGCCTTCGAGCGGGCAGCCGCTGCCCTCGCTCGCTGAGCTCGAGCGCCGCTACCGCCTGTGCCGCGCAGCAGGGAAGACGGCTACACTGGCCGCCATGGAAAAGCTCCCTTGTGCCGCGCCCCTCGCAGTCGCCTTGCTCGCTCTTGGAACGGCCGGATGCAGCACCAGCGAACCGCTCCCGGTCGTCTGCCCTGAGAGCGCCGGAGACCCGGTGGGCGCCTGCGAGATCGCCGGCGCCCCCCTGGTCATCGATGCCACCGTGGAGGCCTGGGCCTCCTCCTCGCGAGTGCTCGACCTCGAAGGGTACCCGGACACGGTCTTCACCCCCGTGGCCCTGCACGTCGATCGCGTGCTCAAGGGCGCCGCTGTCGGCCGCCAGGATGTCCTCCTGGTTGGCTGCGTCGGGGCCGATGGCGCTTCAATCCAGGGGGCGCTGGAGACCAGCTCAGGCAAATCGAGCGGTCTCTTCTTCATCAGCTCCGCGGGTGGCTACAACGTCGTGGTCCCGCAGGGCTTCTTCCGAAAAGAGGCGGGGTTGCTCAAGAACCCGGGCTTCGCCGCCGAGGGACTCGTTGAGAGCGAGCTCGTTCAGAAGATGCTGTGCGCCGACGCCGGACTCTAGGGCTAAGAAGCCTAGATGTGTCCCCGGTTCAGACAGAGACTCGGCCGCTTTTTGGACAAAAGCCGGTCGTGTGACTGAGAACTGGACATGATGTCCGAGAATCGACCAATAGTCGCTCTTCAGTACTTCACTTGTAAATTCCAATAGTTCTTTGACTTCTATGTCTTCTTTGTATCGGGTCTTGACAAAGGAGATGCGCATCTTGGTTCCATAGTGGCCAAGGGACACTAATTGGGTTTGGTGTGATTTCGCGCACTTAGCCGCTGGCACGGAGACTGCGAATAGGCCGCGCGCCGCATCGACCGCGAGGCCACCATGACTTCCCGCTTTCTCCTCCTGATGGCGACCCTGACCGCGTTCGGCTGTGGCGAGGGGATGATCGTCGAAGAAGAAGCGACCGAGGTCGGGCACAACGGGATGACCTGGGAGGAGTTCAACTCGGTCATCTACCTGGAGCCGGGCTCCGACGTGTACATCGTCAACGGCGACGAGACCATCGTCGGCGAGAAGAACCTGCGCGAGTTCTACGAGAACCACATCGCCAACGGCCAGGGCGCCCTGATCGTCAACCGGGTCAGCTCAGCCGATGACAAGTGGAACAGCACCCAGCAGAAGAACATCACCTACTGCGTGAACAAGACCGCCTTCGGTTCCCGCTACGCCCAGGTGATGCAGGCGATGACCGAGGCCGCAAGCGCCTGGCAGAACGTGGCTGACGTGAGGTTCGTCCACGTCGCGGCCCAGGACGCCAGCTGCACCTCGAGCAACAGCCAGGTGGTCTTCGACGTCAACCCGGTCAACGTCAACGGCCAGTACATCGCCCGCGCCTTCTTCCCGGCCCAGGGCCGCTCCTCCCGAAACGTCCTCATCGACAACACCGCGTTCACCTCCAGCGGCTCTCCCTCTCTGACCGCGGTGCTGCGCCACGAGCTCGGCCACACTCTGGGCTTCCGCCATGAGCACACCCGACCCGAGGCCGGCACCTGCTTCGAGGACAGCAGATGGCGCCCGTTGACCGACTACGACTCCGCTTCCGTCATGCACTATCCGCAGTGCAACGGCACCGGCGGCTGGACCCTTCAGCTCACCGCCAAGGACGCCCAGGGAGCCCAGGCTCTATATGGCGCTCCGGTGAGCTCCTCCGAGCCCCCTGCGCCCACCGAGCCCGAGCCGACCACCCCCGCCGCCGGCACCACCAGCGAGACCGTGAATGCGACCGTGGCCAAGGGTGGCAGCAAGTCCTTCGGCCCCTATGCCGTGGTCCCCGGCACCGTGTTCTCGGTGGTGATGAGCGGCTCGGGCGACCCCGACCTCTACGTCCGCTTCGGCGCCGCTCCCACCTCCAGCGCCTGGGACTGCCGTCCTTACACCGACGGCGCTGCCGAGACTTGCTCCATCAACGTCCCCGCGGGCAAGACCACCGCCTACCTCATGGTCAATGGCTACACCGCCTCGACCTTCCAGCTCGCCATTGCCTACACCAAGGCCACCACGACTGCTCCCTCCACCCCCGTCAATCCGATCGGCACCGCCAAGGCCAGCGCCATCGATGGCAGCGTCGCTGCCGGTGGCGAGGCCAGCTATGGCCCCATCACGGTGCTCGCCGGCACCACCTTCAAGGTGGTGATGAGCGGCTCGGGCGACCCCGACCTCTACGTCCGCTTCGGTGCTGCCCCGACCGTGAGCACCTACAACTGCCGCCCCTACCTCGATGGTGCCGCCGAGACTTGCACCCTCACCGTTCCCGAGGGCCAGTCCCAAGCGTACGTGATGGTCAAGGGCTACACCGCCTCGACCTACCACCTGGACATCAACTACACCGAGCCGTAGGCCCGTTGCCCGTTGCCCGTTGCCCGTTGCCCGTAGGCCCGTAGGCCCGTAGGCCCGAGCGCCAGCGAGTCGGCAGCGGAGAGCATCGGACGGCGTGGAGCAGGGCGGTGAGCGCGAGCGAACCGGCAACCGCCACGTGTACCGCCCGCGAGAAGCCCCAACCCGTCGACATCCCGCGTCGCTCAAGGCTGCTCGGCGGGTGCCTCCCCGGCCCTGGCCGCAGGGGCGCTAGCCTCGAGAATTCGGAAGAGCTCCGCGTACTGGCCGCTCTGTTCTTCGAGTAGAGCGGCGATGCTGGGCGCGCCGAATCGTGCGTAAGGATGGCGCGCGGCGGTGCCGATGCCCACTGCGGTCATGTTCGCCGCCCTGGCCGCCTCGATCCCCGCCCAGGCGTCTTCGAAGACCAGGCAATACTTCGGTGGCACCGCGATCATCTCCGCTGCCTTCAAGAAGACCTCGGGGTCGGGCTTGCTGCGACTGATGTTCGTGCCGTCGGAAACGGCCCCGCGGAAGAGATCTGCCAGACCTACGCGCTGCAGGATGGTCTTGGTGTTCCTGCTCGAGGAGCCGATCGCCAACTTGAGGCCCAGCGAGAGGAGATGGCGCAGGAAGTCGAGCGCACCGGGGAAGAGGTCCGCTGGCGTCAGGCTCTCTAGGGAGGCGCGGTAGAGCCCGTTCTTGTATTCCGCCAAGGCTGCTTTCTCTCTCTCCGAGTAGGTCCGCCGGGCCCCCTCGAGGATGATCTCCAGGCTCGCCATCCGGCTCACGCCTCTCAGCCGCTCGTTGATGGCGAAGTCGAAGTAGATCCCCTCCGCTTCAGCCATCTTCTTCCAGGCTTCGTAGTGCAGCCTGTCAGTGCTCAGCAGCACGCCGTCCAGATCGAAGATGACACCCTCGAAGCGCACCATCGACTCCCCACCTCCCTGATTCGGCGGCTCGACCCATTCGTCAAGACTTGGGCATCGGCCGGGCGTGCGTCCGCTGGTTGGGAGGTCTGCCTTCCTCCAAGCGAGCTCCGACGACGCCCGGGGCGAGACTCGCTCGTGGCGACGCAGGCCAAGATGGTGAGCAGACTCTCGGGAGACTGAGGCGCGGACTCGAACTGCTCTCCAGGAACGGCGCCCCTGGGGCAGGGGGTCTCTAGAGCGCTCTCGGTCGATGGTACAACGTTTTTACTATCGACCAGAGATCGTCCTCAGGCGCCCCGCCAGGCGCTCTCTGCGCTCTTCCTGGGCGCCCAGACGCAGTCACGGTCTCCGATGTCAGACGCCGGGAGAGCCTCCAGGCGCCCGTCCTGGAAGCCCTGGCGAGGTGGGTCAGTCGGGCTGACCGCTCGATAGTAAAATGTTGTTACCGTTGGCTCGCGCCCCAACCCTGCCTGTGGTCGACGCGACGGAAGAACTCAGGCCTTAGGGCCTGTCCGCGTGCGCACGCCGGTACTTCTTCAAGGCGCCATCGGTGACCCAGTTGACGAGGCCCGGCGCGACCCGCTTGGCGAGATAGGTGAGCTTGCCCATGCCGCCGGGCACCACGTTGAGCGCGCCCGATGCGATTCCGGCGAGCAGCTCGCCGGCCACGTCTTCCGGCGACATGGTCTTGACCTCGCCGGCGATGGCTTTGGTCTCAGGGGGCTTGATCTTGTTCTCTTCGGCGAGCTGCGGGGTGTCGGTGTCGGGAGGGTAGAGCAGGGTGATCCCCACGCCGTGGTCCAGGCACTCCTGACGCAGGCACTCGGCGAATCCGACCTGCGCGAACTTCGAGGCGGCATACGCCGAATACCCGTAGATCCCCATGAAGCCCAGCATCGACGACACGATGCCGATGCGCCCTCGCCGCTGCGCGAACAGGTGCGGCAAGAAGGCGCGGACGGTGTGCACGGTCCCGAAGTAGTTGATGCGCATCATGCGCTCGTAGACCTCGTCCGGCGTCTCGAGGACGCGGGACGGGTGGGTGACCCCGGCATTGGCGACCACCACGTCGCAGCCGCCGAGACCTGCCAGCGTCTCCTGCGTCGCCCGGGCGCACTCTTTCGGGTCCGATACGTCGCAGGCGATGGCGAGCAGCTTCTGGTGCGGGGCGCGCGCGGCCCGCTTCATCTCCTGCAGCGCGACCTCGAGCCGCTCCTTGCCCCGGGCGGAGATGGCGACGTGCGCTCCGAAGCCAGCCAGCAGGCGCGCTGCTGCGAACCCGATGCCGCTCGAACCGCCAGTGATGTAGACCGCCTTGCCGCGAAAGAAGTCCATGGCTTCGTCTCCTCCAGGCCCGGGCGTCTGATGGGCTGCCGGGACCGCGCAGCCTGGACTGGCCTGACGCGAAGTTCAAGGGAGACGCAGCCGAGCAGCCGGGGGCGCCTGTCCTGGTGAGGGTCGTGGTAGCTTCCCCCGCGACCCCGCTGGCGCTCGAGGAGAAGGAGTTCCGCACATGGCCTCGCTCACGCTCGTCCGTCACGCCACCCTCCAGCTCGACTACGGCGGCATGCGGCTGCTCGTCGACCCGATGCTCAGCCCCCGGGAGACCCTCGACCCGGCGGCACAGTCCGGCAACCTGCTGCGCAATCCGCGCGTGGAGCTGCCAGTGGGGATCGACGCGCTCCTCGACTTCGAGGAGTGCCTGCTCACGCATGCGCATCGCGATCATCTGGATGCAGTGGCGCTCGAGCACTTGCCTCGCGATCGCCCGGTGCTGTGCCAGCCTGAGGACCAGGCGAAGCTGACTGCTGCGGGTTTCCAGGCGGTCGTCCCGGTCGCCGAAGCCGTGCAGCGCGGATCCCTCGAGATCCGGCGGGTTCGCGGAGAGCACGGCCGCGGGGAGATGATCGCCAAGATGGGCGCTTCCTCAGGCTTCGTGCTCAAGCACCCCGCCGAGCCGACCTTGTACCTCGCTGGAGACACTGTCTGGTGCCCTTCCTTGCAGGCGGCCCTGAGGACCCACCGACCGGAGGCGATCGTCGTGAATGCCGGGGCGGCGCAGTTCTCCCAGGGCGGGCCGGTGACCTTGGATGCCGAGGGCGTGATCGCCGTGGCCCGCGAGGCGATGCTTGCGCAGGTGGTCGTGGTTCACATGGAGGCCTGGAACCATTGCCCGCTCACGCGCGCCGAGCTCGTGGAGAGGCTCGAGGAGACAGGGCACTCCGGGCACGTCAGGGTTCCCGCCGACGGGGAGACGGTGGATCTGGCGTAGGCCCATCCGGCGCGCGCGACGCAAACGAGGTTGCGTGGCGCCCGCTCCATCGCTAGCCCTGGCCCATGCCCACTTACATCGCCCTCCTGCGCGGGATCAACGTCTCGGGCCACAAGCAGATCCGCATGGCCGAGCTCAAGAAGAGCGCCGAGGCCCTGGGCTTCGGCGAGGTGCGCACCTACCTGCAGAGCGGAAATCTCCTGTTCTCGGCCCTCCGTGGCGACCCGCTCCGACACGCCAAGGCTCTGAGCGCTCGCATCGCTTCCGATTTCGAGCACGAAGTGGCGGTCCTGGTCCTGTCGGCCGCAAAGCTCGACCAAATCGCTGGCGCCCATCCGCTCTGGCCTGAACAGGGAGGCGACGCAAAGCTCTTCCATGCGACCTTCCTGTTCGAGCCGGTATCCGAGTCGGTCTTCAAGGCGCTCTCGCTGCCGGCGGGGCCAGGGGAAGCGGCGGTCCTCTCGGACCAGACGATCTTCCTGCATTGCCCCCACGGATATGGGCGCACGAAGCTCAACAACTCCTATTTCGAGCGGGCGCTCAAGGTTCCGGCGACGACGCGCAACTGGCGCACCGTCCTGGCGTTGAACGAGCTCGCCGGCGGTCCATGATGACGCAGGGCACCGCCAAGGGAATCGGCAGGCGGGCATTGGGCAGGCGCCACTTCCTGCGCGGTGCGGCGGCGATCTTCCTGGGCGGAGCTGCAGTCGACGCGCTGGTTCTGGAGCCCCGCCTCTTGGAGGTCTCGCGGTGGGACGTGCACGTGCCCGCGCTTCCGGCGGAGCTCGAAGGCTATTCCATCGCCCACGTCACCGACGTGCACCTGGCCGGAGCGAGCTCGGTGCATCACGCGCTGGAAGAAGCGCTGGCTGCGACCCGGCCCGATCTCATCGCCATCACCGGGGACGTCGTGGACTCCGACACCCGAGTCCATGAGGTGGGCCCCTTCCTCGCCCGCCTGCGGGGGGCAGGCTCGACGGTGCGCGCGACGCTGGGCAATTGGGAGCACTGGGGAGAAGTGAACCTCCACGCTCTCGCCTCGGCCTACGCCAAGGCCGGTGCTCGGATGCTGCGCAACGAGCATCAGCTCGTCGAACGCGGGCTCATCGTGGTGGCGACGGACGATTCGTGCAGCGGCGAAGCCGACCTCCCGCGCGCCTTCAGCAGCGCTCCGGGTGATCGACCGTGCTTGCTCCTCTCCCACGCGCCAGGCTGTGTTCGAGGGTCCGTTGCCGCCGAATGCCCGTGCCGCCTTGTCGCTGAGTGGCCACACGCATGGAGGGCAGGTCACGGTGCTCGGGACCCCGCTCGTCCTCCCGCCCGGGTCGGGGTCGTTCGTCGCCGGCCGGTACGAGACTCGGGTCGGGCCGCTCTACGTCAACCGCGGGATTGGCACCAGCCAGGTCCCCGCCCGCTTCTGCTGCCGTCCAGAGCTCGCGCTCTTCCGCCTGAGACGAGGCGATGCGGCTGGGCTCGTGCCTCGAGGCCTTTGATTGGCCAAGAGAGCGTTGCCTCTAGGACCCGCGGCAGCCGATGAGGCCCGCAGAAGCGCGGGAGGGGCTCACTGTTGCTTGCCGGCGAGCCAGGACTCGATCAGCCCCAGCAGGAAGCCTTCCTCCCGCCCGAGCGGCATCGGGCGCTCATCACTTCACCGGCCTGCCAGGCATTCGAAGGCTGCGGAAGGTGATCTCAAGCGCCCACCTCGGCGACTTTTCGCTTCAGGTAGCACGCGTCGGAGGCAGGCCGAGTCTTTGATTCACTTGACCGGCCGAATGTGCCAAACAGCACGGACGTACCGGATGAAGCCATCCCTCTCAGGAGGACGTCATGTACCGAGAAGCAGCTCAGACTCTCATGCTCTCCGGCTTCCTCGCCTTGAGCGCTGCGCCTGCCCTGGCGGCCGATGCCGAACCCCAAGGTGACGAGGTCGTCCAGCCCATTGCGGGCGTGGAGAAGATCGCCCCGAGCAAGCCGGACTGGTGCGAGGGCTACAAGGGACAGCTCAAGGAGTACTCGAGCATGCCGGTCGGCTCCATCAAGCGCGACCTGGGCTACGACGGGTACCTGCCGAGGACGATGCGCAAGATCGCCTGGGCCGCCTGCGACGCTCCGGACGATCCCGTCCGTCAGAAGTGGGTCGCCGCGTGGCGCCAGGGCCACGTCAATCAGACCGGCTTCACCGAGAAGCAGGATCGCGAAGCGATGAAGCTGTGGGTGCTGTCCCAGGCGGAGTACGAGGCGAAGCAGAAGGAGGTTTGTGACCAGTTCGTTTCGAGCGAGGAGACCCTCCTGCCGGACCGCTATTTCAATCGCGCCTACCGCGACATCTTCGGCTGCGACGACTCCTCCGACACCAACCTGGAGCGCTTCAACTGGTGGTACGACCGCAAGGCCGAGGCTCCCAACGAGCTGCTGCGCGCCTGGTTCGTAGCCACCTG
Organism: Deltaproteobacteria bacterium; assembly: GCA_016218885.1. Taxonomy (GTDB): domain Bacteria; phylum Myxococcota; class Myxococcia; order Myxococcales; family UBA5297; genus JACRCT01. The sequence continues at coordinate 13,347 of JACRCT010001066.1, forward strand.
CCTGCCTGAGAGCGCGACGCTGGAGCGCTCGCCGGGCCGTCTGGCGATGTGCGGCCCCGACGCCCGCCGGCTGGACGCCGCTCAGATGGAGAAGGACCTGGAGGCGCTGAAGGTCGGTGAGTACGGCAAGGTCCACGCCCGCGCCTTCTTGCATGCCTCTCGCAAGCTCGCGCAGCGCTTCGTCGGCTTCTATGAGGAGAAGGCGAAGAAGAACCCGGCCTACAAGGAGATCCTCTTCGAAGCGCCGGAGAAGGGCTTCGTGGCCTGGACCGAGAAGTACGCCAAGAACAAGGAGGCGATGGAGGCCGCCATCGCGCTGGAGAACAAGTGGACGACGGGGAGCAAGAAGGCGCTGCAGGGCTGCTCCGAGCCGATGCGGAAGAGCCTGGCGGCCTACCTCAAGGGCCAGCAGCCCAAGACGCTCGACGACGTGACGCGCCTGGCCAACGACGAGGTGGGCTACATGCTGACCTCCGCGCTGGTGGTCTGCTACGCGTACGAGGAGCGCTTCCTGGAGGCAGCCGAGACCTACAACCTGATGAAGACCTCCCGGGTGGAGCGCGGCCCGCGCACCAGCGCCTACTACCAGGCGATGAGCAAGCTCAACGAGGTCCTGGCCGACCAGGAGCGCTTCCCACTCGATCCGAGATGGTTCTACGCCCCGGTGCCTGACGTCGGCGGCGACCGCGAGGCCTGGACCTACCAGGCGTACGAGAAGACCTTCAACCAGATCTCCTTCGGCAACTCCGAGGGCAAGGTGAAGGACGCCAAGCCGCAGGGCACCGGCGTGCTGCTCACCTTCCAGACCGCCACTTGGAACGAGCCGGTCTATGACTGCAAAGAGACCAACCGGATCGACCGCATCACCGCCGACGGGCAGGTCGTCTATCGCCAGATCTGCAATCCCGCAGGGACCAAGAAGGTCTCGCAGACCCCGCAGCCTGCGCTCCTTCCCAAGGAGATGGCCGAGAGCATCAAGAAGGGGATGATGGTCAAGCTCACGACCAACCAGAACAAGCAGCCCCACTTCGGGTTCCCGGTCGCCGTCTTCCAGGACCAGGACCAGAAGCAGCTGGTGTCCTCCTACGGGATGTCGGTGAAGTAGCTCTGCCTGCCTCGGGCCCCCTCCGCAGTGTGTGGAGGGGGCCTTTGGGCGCGCGCTGCGCCGTTGGCGATTCCCAACAAGATGGCCCCCGTTGAGCAGCGCGCCACAAGCCCCGGAAATCGTTCCGACCGGCAAGACGTCCGGCCAGTCCAGACCGGCAAGACGTCCGGCCAGTCCAGACTGGCAAGATGCGCGGCCAGGATGCACGAGCGATTGGGATCGGAGCGCCTGCTCACACGCACGCATCGGCCTCGCCCTGTTGCCTTTCTCTCTGCCTGGGGCAAGCGCGTCGGTTCGGCACCCCCGTGAGCGATGTCGGCCCTCTGCGCTAGGGTCATCGCCTCACACGCAGGAAGGGGGGGCACATGCAGGCAAAGAATCCGCAATCGATGGGGCAGGCCGTCTTCGCGAGCGTTGGTATCGAGGGCTTGCTGGGCAGCGGCGGGCGAGCGCTGGCAGAGGATGGCCGCGCGAGACTTGCGAGGGCGGCGCGCGCGGGCCAAGGTCTCGGCGCGCCCGCTCCACGTTCGACAGCGCGGGAAGAGAGGGATGAGGCCTTGGGCTCTCAGCAATCGCTCGAGCAGATTCTGGAGGAGCGGTTCGGCTTCGCCGCCTTCCGCCCCGGCCAGCGCGAGGTGATCTCCGCGCTGCGCGAGCACAAGGCGGCGCTGGCGGTCTTCCCCACCGGCGCCGGAAAGTCGCTCTGCTACCAGCTGCCGGCGTTGGCGCTGCCGGGCCTGACGCTCGTCGTCTCGCCGCTCATCGCCTTGATGAAGGACCAGCTCGACCTGCTGGGGCGGCGGGGCATCCCCGCCAGCCGGCTCGACTCCTCGCTTCCCGAGGAGGAGGCACGCCAGGCGGTGGAGCGGGTGCGCTCGGGCGAGCTCAAGCTGCTCTTCGTCGCCCCGGAGCGCTTCAACAACGAGCGCTTCCTGGGGATGCTGCGCCAGTGCCGCATCTCGCTCTTCGCGGTGGACGAGGCCCATTGCATCTCGGAGTGGGGGCACAACTTCCGCCCCGACTACCTCAAGCTCGCCCAGCTTGGCCGCGAGCTGGGCGTCGAGCGGGTTCTGGCGCTCACGGCCACTGCCACCCCTGCGGTCGTGGAGAGCATCTGCCGCGCCTTCGGCATCCCTCGCGAGGCAGCGGTGGTGACCGGGTTCTACCGCCCCAACCTCGAGCTGCTCACCACTCCGGTCGCGGCCGGCGAGCGCGATGGGCTGCTGCTGCAGAGGCTGCGCGCGCGCGCGGGGGGCACGACCATCGTCTATGTCACCCTCCAGAAGACCGCGGAGCGGGTCGCCGCGATGCTGGAGGCCCAGGGGCTGCCCGCCCGCGCCTACCACGCAGGTATGGAGGCCGAGGATCGCACCCGCGTGCAGGACTGGTGGCGGCTCGGGGACGACCGCATCGTCGTCGCCACCATCGCCTTCGGCATGGGCATCGACAAGGCGGACGTGCGCTACGTCTACCACTACAACCTGCCCAAGAGCCTGGAGTCCTACAGCCAGGAGATCGGCCGGGCGGGACGCGATGGAAAGCCCTCGATCGTCGAGATGCTCTCCTGCGCCGACGACGTGCCTGCCCTCGAGAACTTTGCCTACGGCGACACGCCCACCGAGAGCTCGCTGAAGGGGCTGGTCGACGAGATCCTCGCGTCCGGCGAGAGCTTCGACGTGAGCCAGTACGCACTCGCCGGGCGACATGACCTGCGCCCGCTGGTGCTCAAGACGGCGCTCACCTACCTGGAGCTGCTGGGGGTGCTGCGCCAGGGAACGCCCTTCTATGCGGGATACGAGTTCCAGGCGCGCGAGCCTCTCGACGCCCTTGTCCGCCGCTTCGAGGGCGAGCGAGCCCTCTTCCTCGAGCGCCTCTTCGCCGAGTGCAAGCGGGGCCGAGTCTGGCTCTCGCTCGACGCGGCCGAGGTTGCTTCGAGGTTGGGCGCCCAGCGGAGCAGGGTCGTCAAGGCGCTCGAGTATCTCGAGGAGAAGGGCTGGATCGAGCTGAGGGCTTCGGAGGTGCGCCAGCGCTATTCGCGGCTGAGGCCTGCCGAGGACGCGAGCGTGCTGGTCGGCGAGCTCGCGCGTCGCTTCGCCACGCGCGAGGAGGGGGAGCTCCAGCGCCTGCAGCAGGTCCTGGGGGTGGTGACCCGCGACGGCTGCCAGGTGCACGCGCTGGTGGGACATTTCGGCGAGCGGCGCGAGGGCCGCTGCGGGCACTGCACCTGGTGCCGGACGGGCAAGGCGCAGGTGCTGCCCGCCTCCGCGCCGTTCGCGCCGCTGCCCGCGGGTCTCGAGGTGACGCAGCTCGCTTCTCTGCGCGCGAAGCACCCCCAGGCCTTGCGTGAGCCGAGGCAGGTTTCCCGCTTCCTGTGCGGGCTCACGAGCCCGGCCCTCACCCGGGCCAAGCTCGCCCGGCACGATCTCTTCGGCGCGCTCGAGGAGCGGCGCTTCGCCGAGGTGTTGGAGTGGTGCTCGGGGTGGGTCGGCCAGAGGTGAGCGAAGGGCCTCCGGCGCTTCAAGGATCCTCGCGCCTTCAGAAGCGGGAAGGTCAGGTCGCGGGTGGGCTTCAAGCCGTTCACGTCGCCGTCGCCGTCGCCGTCAACGGCCACGACCACGAACCACGAACCACGTTGACGGCGACGTTGACGTTGACGTTGACGTTGACGGCGACGGCGACGTGAACGGCTTGAAGCCCAATAGCGGA
>JACRCT010001067.1 GCA_016218885.1 Deltaproteobacteria bacterium
AACGGTCGGGCTCTCCATCCCCGCCCGGTGGAGAGAGAGGCAGTCTAGAGAGCGCCAGAGAACGAAGTCAATCCAAGCGCTCGAGGTCCCGAGGGCCGATTTGACATGAGTTTTTGGCGAGGCCGAGACGCCGTGTTCGGGCCTGCGCCTGGAGTGGTCTGAGGGGTACCGCGCCGACCTCCGCCGGGCCACTGTCGCTGTCGCGGCGGGAGCGCCAGGCCTCTTCGCGCGCCTCCTGTTCGGGCTGCAAATAGGGTGAGCGGGTGGGGCTCAGCCCGCGGAGCGCCGAGCGAGTAGCCGGGACACCTGTTCCGGAACCACCAGGTTCCACCCCGCGATGAGCTTTCCTGGCCTGTGCTCGGGCTCCAGGTAGCGGGGTTGCCGCGGGGACAGCGCGCGCAGCGCCGCGAGGTGGTGCTGCGTCACTCCGAGCCGCTCTTGCCAGGCTTCCAGGAAGAGGCCCAGGCGCGCGCTCCCTACGCTCGTGCTGCTCTCGTCCGCGTGGTGGATCACCACCTCCCAGTCCAGTTGACCGGCACGGAAGAGCGCCTGTGCGAGCTCTTCCCAGCCACCGCTCTGCTCCGGGGCATCGAAGATCTCGGCGATGGTTCGCTGCTTCGTCGTCACTCGGACGCTGGCTCCTCGATGGAAATACGTGGCAGATCGCTCCTCGTCGGGGTCATCGAAGAAGCCGGCGTCGGTCGCGATCGGCATGTACCTGCAACCATCGACCGTGGCGGGGCGCAGACGTTCGCGCGACCGGAAGTGAACCGGGTCGATAGCCGAGGTCGCCAGGCCATGGAACTCCAGCGCTGCATGGAGGGCAATGACCGAGCTCGGCGAGAGCTTGCTCGCCACCAGAACGCGATCGACCGCGACATCCTCCTGCCTCTTGCCCTCAGGGATCACGGCGTACAGGCCGCGGCGCAGGCGGACCAGATGGCCCGCTTCGACGTGGTGCCTCAGAAGGGCCTCCAGCGTGCGGTCGGACTTCCCGCGTGTATTGCTCCATTCGCGCGCTTCCGAGAACTCGGCTGCCGTGAAGATGGGGTGCAGAGCGAAATAGTCGGCGGATTTCATGAGAAGGCAGGCAAGGGAGGGTCGTACAGCGGGACTTACTCGTGAGCGCAAAAACACTTAAGAAAAGCCGATTTATTAAGGGTTTTTGCGGTCAGAAGCAAGTGCCTGGCGGTTGACCCCCGGCACCTGGAGCAGATTTGGACGTAAGGCCAGGCCCGCCTGAGCGAAGGACCGGGTTGGCTCTGCCTGCCAGGCGAAAGCAGATATGGAACCGGAGCCAGCGGAGGGACGGTCTTGCGGGTTTCGCCGAAGAGATGCGCCCAGAAGGCCAAAGGGAACCCAATTGCCGACAGGTCGGAAAGCCCGACCCGTTCACCCTATTGGAAAGCAGGTGGAGCATCGGAGCTGGCGGAGGAGCTCTTGCCGCGGCGAGACGGGCCTGACTCGGTCGATGACCTCTGGGCTGGCGGTAGCCTCGCGAGGACGAAGCAGCTCTCGTGCGTCCACGCACGCGGGGGAGCTCTAGAGCGTCTGCCCCCGCTTCTTTCCCGCCGCCAGGTTCACGAACGTCTGCACGGTGAAAAGGGTCAGGATCTGCGTGGGACGCAGCCCGGGGACGATGCGGTCGCGGGCCTCAGGCATCAACTCGCGCAATCGCGCCAGGCCCTTCTCGGAGATCACGCCGGCGGGGGCGAACTCCTCCTCGGACATGTCACCGCGCGCGGCACGCTCCATCTCCCCGCGAGTGATCTGGACCTCGAAGGCGCGCTCGATGCGAAAAACGATGTCGAGGAAGTCGAGCGACTCGGCACCGAGATCCGTCATCAGGTTGGAGGTCGGCAGGACCTCGTCCAGCGGCCGCGTGAGCGACTCGGCGACGATCTCCCGGACGACCCGCTCCACGCTCTGGTCCGCAGCCGCTTCGCTCATCCTGCGCTCTCCTCGTCGCCACCCGGTGCTGGGACGACGTCTTCGAACCACTCGACCACCTTCTCTTGCGGCTTGCGAGGCGTCGGCACCGGTGCCTGCGCCGGCCAGCCCAACGCGATGCCGCCCAGCATCCGCCACGGGGGTCTGATGCGCAACAGCTCGCAGATGCGGGCGCGGGCGAGCAGTGGGCCACTCATCCAGCAGGCACCCAGGCCCTCTGCGTGCGCTTGCAGGAGAAGCTGCATGATGGCCGCGCTGGCGGCGCTGATCTCGCCGTTCCAGTGGTCGCAGGTGACGAAGGCGGCAGGATCGGCCCCCGCGTCGCGCACCAGATGAGCAAGGGTGTCTGGGAACTGCCGGTAGCTCACGACCACGAACGCCGTCGCCGACTGCATCGGCCTGACGAAGTAGCCCCAATAGTCGGCCAGGTGGTCAGGGTGGGGGCCCTTGGCGATGGTCTCGCGGATATCGGCGATGGCCGAGTGCGTCGCCTCCACCAACTGCGTGCGGACGTCGCGGGCGGTCACCATCGAGAACTTCCAGGGCTGGCGATTGGTGGGCGAGGGCGCGCGGATCGCAGCCTCGAGAAGCCGCACCAGCAGGTCACGCGACACCGGCCGGTCCTCGAAGGCCCGCACGGTCGCTCGCGAGCGGATGAGCTCGAGCAGTTCTTTGGGTTTCATTCGAGCTTGAAACCTCCATCCACGCTCCATACCTGCCCCGTGACGTAGCTCGCCTCGTCGCCCGCGAGGAAGGCGACCACACGGGCCACCTCTTCCGGCTTGCCGAGGCGCTTGAGCAGCACGCGCTTGTGCAGCTCCTCGGGCGCGATCGCGCGGAGCTCCGCCGTCATGTCCGTCTCGATGATCCCCGGGGCGACCGCGTTGACCCTGATCCCGCGCGGGGCGAGCTCGACTGCCAGGGCACGGGTGAACGACTCCACCGCTCCCTTGGACGCGGCGTAGTTGCTCTGGCCTCGACCCGGTCTCTGGGCTGCAACTGAGGAGACGTTGACGATCGATCCCCTTCGCCGGCTGAGCATCGAGCGTGAGGCCTCGCGGCAGCAATGGACGACGCCGGAGAGGTTGACGCCGAGCACACGCTCGAAGTCTTCAGGCTGGCTGGCCCCGAGCAACGTGTCGCGCGTGAGGCCGGCGCAGCACACCAGCACCTGTGGCTCGCCCAGCTCGGTGTGAAGGGTGCGGAACATGGCGGCGACGGCCTCGGGGCTCGCGACGTCCGACCGCAGCATCAGCGCCTTGCCCCCCGCACCGGTGATCGTCTCGGCGCACGAGCTCGCGGCGGCCTCGTCCCTATGGAAGCCCAGCCCCAACGCGTATCCCCGGCGTGCGAGCTCGAGGGCCACCGCCCGGCCGATCCCGCGCGACGCTCCGGTGACCAGCGCAATCTTCTCCAGGCTCATGGAAGCTCCACGCGCACGCCTCCCAGCAGGCCGGGGGCGCCGCCGCACAATCCAATCGCGTGCCGGGCACGGGTGTCTTCGGTGGTGGACAGCACCCGCATCGGTCCCGGAGCGGCCTTGTGCAGCCCGGCCACCGGAGGCAGACGGCCCTTGGCGAGACAGGCCGACAAGGCGATGACCTGGATCAGGCTCGCCGCGGCGCCCGTCTGTCCGAACGCGGCCGCAAGGCACGTCAGCGCGGCCCCCTCGTCGACGACAGAGCCCACCGCTTCACGCTCTGCCCGGTCCAGCGCCGGGCGCGCCCAGCCGGCTCCGTCCACCGCCTGGGTCCCCGCTCCACCAAGCTCCCGGACGAGCCTCTCGACCGTCGAGGGCTCGGGCTCCTGGGCGGAGCCGTCGGCGGCATCCAGGGCGCTGACGTGGGCCAGCGCACGGTCGGCCGACTTGGCAACAGGCTCCAGCACCAGGGCAGCCGCGCCCTCGCCAGGGACGAACCCCGCCGCACCCTCGTCATAGGCAGACCGAAGCCCACGCCACACGCGGGTGATCGCGCCGGCCGCTTCGAGCTCCACCAGCGCCTCGGGCTCGATCAGCGAGTCGTAGGCCATGACGACGGCGGCGTCGGCCGCACCGGCAGCGAGGCAGCGCAAGGCCGCCGAGAGCGCCTGGGCTCCGGCGTTGGCTCCGCCGTAGGTCGCGCCCTCGCCGCGCAGGCCGAGCTGGGCCGAGGCCAGCGCGTGGGCGTTGTTCGACCGGTGCTTGAGCAGCCAGAACGGGTGCAGCAGGCGCAGC